>JACOVU010000027.1 GCA_016177155.1 Candidatus Omnitrophota bacterium
AACTAAAGGGAATTGCTTTTGATACGATGATCGCCTCTTACCTGATTAATCCTTTGAAACTCAATCATAATTTGGACGACATTACCTTTGAATATTTGGGGATTAAGAAAATTCCAACGAGCGATCTCATCGGTTCTGGCAAAAAGCAAATTTTGATGGATCAAGTTCCGCTCGAGAAAATTTCAGAATATGCTTGCGAAGATGCAGATTGCGTGATGCGGCTCGTCGAACCGCTTGAAAAGCTTCTTGAAGTGCACCAACTGACAGAACTTTTTGAACGCCTAGAGATGCCGCTTCTAGAAGTGCTTGCCAAGATGGAAATGAATGGAGTCCAAATCGACCGTGAGTTTCTCAAAAGTCTTTCCAAAGAACTTGGACGTGATTTGGGCGAGCTCACCCAGCACATTTATAAGGAAGCGGGCGAAGAATTTAATATTAACTCGACGAAGCAGCTTGCCGATATTTTATTTACCAAGCTGAAACTTCCTGTCATCAAACGCACCAAAACCGGTTATTCCACAGACGCGGATGTTCTCGAAAGACTCGCTCAAAGTTATGAACTCCCGAAACGGTTGCTTGAATATCGGGAAAAGACAAAATTACAATCGACCTATGTGGATGCGCTTCCTGATTTGATTCATCCCGAGACCAAATTGATTCATACCTCCTTTAACCAAACCACGACTTCTACAGGAAGGCTGTCGAGTTCAGATCCGAATCTGCAGAATATTCCGATTAAGACTGAAATCGGGCGCGAGATCAGACGGGCTTTTGTACCGCGCGGGTCGGGAAGGAAGATTGTTTCGGCAGATTATTCACAGGTGGAGCTTAGAGTACTGGCTCACTTTTCAGAAGATCCCAAGCTCGTCCAAGCGTTTCAGGAAGGTTTGGACGTTCATCAATTTACAGCTACGTTGCTTTATAACGTACGGCCCGAAGACGTGACGCGCCAGATGCGGAATGTGGCAAAGACCATTAATTTTAGCATTGTCTATGGAGTGAGCGCTTTTGGTCTTGCGCAAAGTTTGGAAACCTCGGTGAGCGAAGCGCAAACCTTCATTGATTCTTACTTCGAGCGTTATGCGAAGGTAAAAGAATATTTAAAGGTTCAAAAAGAGGAGGCCCGCACGCACGGATTCCTCAAAACCATTTTGGGAAGGCGTTCCTATTTTCCAGAAATCAGTTCTCACAATCCAATGCGGCGTCAATTTGCGGAACGTGCTGCCATCAATGCGCCGATTCAAGGATCAGCCGCAGATATTATTAAGCTTGCCATGATCGAAATTCAAAAGGAACTCGGCGAAAACCAACTGAAGTCGCTCATGATTCTTCAAGTACACGATGAACTCGTTTTTGACACGATTTCAAGCGAACTCGAGAAACTCCAGGTACTGGTTCGAGAAAAAATGGAAGGGGCTTATTCGCTTCGAGTTCCGCTTAAAGTGGATATCACAGTAGGCACAAGTTGGTACAAGGAATAATCCCACCACCTGCGCTGCAAGAGCGCACTCGGATTACGATAGATGCGCTCTTGAAACTTTGTAAGTTTCTCGGTGCTTTGCACCGAGGAGCGCAGGTGGTGGGATGAAAAAGCGGTTAATTGTTGGAGTGACTGGCAGTTTCGGCAGCGGGAAAAGCACCACGTGCAAAATTTTAAGACGCTTGGGTGCACGAAAGGTGATTCATAGCGACCCGCTCACGCGCGAAGTTTTTAAGCCCAGACATCCGATTGGGAAACGGATTCAATCGCTTTTTCACATTCAAGGGCGGATCAATCGCAAGCGGGTTGCGAAGAGGATATTTTCAGATCCAAAAAAACGCAGACAACTTGAAGCGCTTATTCATCCTTATGTGTTTCAAAGAATCCGTTCTGAGCTCAATCGCGTCAAGAGAGGAGTGGTGGTGATCGAAGTTCCGCTTCTTTTTGAAACAGGTTTTGACCGATTGTGCGATGTGACCATCGCTATCTTTGCACCAGAGAAGGTGGTCATCAAGCGGCTTAAGGAGAGAGGATTTCAAGCTCGGGAAGTTCGCGCGCGTCTTAGGGCGCAGTTGCCGGCGAGCGAGAAGCGGAAACGTTCGGATTTATACATCAGTAATTCAGGATCAAAACAAGTGCTCGTTCAGAAAACGAAACACATTTGGAATCAGTTGAAATTGCAATTACGTCAATCAACTCGTTAAAAGGAGATAAAACCAATTATGGCAAGAGAACACAAAGAAAAGGAAACTAGGGAGCACACACCAAAACCCATCAGAAAAACCGCCGTGGTTGAAGAAGAGCGGCCCAACGGGAATGGCGGAGGAGAGGCAACGATCAAAAGCCACGAAGGTATGTTCGACGTCGCCGCGCTTAAGAAAAAGAAGGTGACGGATCTTCAGGACATCGCCAAAAAGTTTAATATTCCAGACGCCATTGGGCTCAATAAGCAGGATTTGATTTTTAAGATTCTGCAAACTCAGGCGGAACGCTCAGGAGTGATGTTCGGAGAAGGGGTGCTTGAGATTTTGCAGGATGGCTTTGGCTTCCTGAGATCTCCTAATTATAATTACCTTCCTTCGCCAGATGATATTTATGTGTCCCCCTCTCAGATTCGGAAGTTTAATTTGAAGACGGGAGATACAGTCAGCGGTCAAATTCGCCCCCCCAAAGAAGGCGAGCGGTATTTCGCGCTGCTCAAGGTAGAAGCGGTGGACTATGAAGCACCAGAGGCGATTCGGGATAAAATTCCTTTTGATAACCTGACTCCGCTTTATCCCAATAAGCGCATCATGTTGGAGATCGAGCCCACGGAACTTTCCATGCGGGTGATGGATCTTTTAACTCCCATCGGAAAAGGTCAGCGTGGTCTCATTGTCGCCGCTCCTTATAGTGGCAAAACAATTTTGCTCCAGAAGATTGCCAACAGCATTACGAAGAACGAACCCAATGTGTACCTCATTGTGCTTTTGATCGATGAGCGGCCTGAAGAAGTGACGGATATGCAACGTTCGGTCAAAGGGGAAGTCATTTCCTCTACGTTTGATGAACCTGCAGAGCGCCATGTTCAAGTGTCTGAGATGGTGATTGAAAAAGCAAAGCGCTTGGTCGAACACAAGCGGGACGTTGTGATCCTTTTGGATAGCATTACCCGCCTCGCGCGTGCCTACAATACCGTCGTTCCTCATTCCGGGAAAATTCTTTCAGGTGGCGTGGATTCGAATGCTCTTCACAAACCCAAACGGTTTTTTGGGGCGGCCAGGAATGTGGAAGAAGGCGGAAGTTTGACCATCATTGCGACAGCGCTTGTGGATACAGGTTCGCGAATGGATGAAGTGATTTTCGAAGAGTTTAAGGGTACGGGTAACATGGAACTTCAGCTCGATCGGAATCTCTTCCAGAAGCGAATCTATCCCGGCATTGACGTGAAGAAATCGAACACGCGAAAGGAAGAGCTTCTGATGCACCCTGAGGACCTCAATCGGGTTTGGATTTTGAGGAAGGTGCTCAATGAGCTCAATTCAACGGAAGCGATGGAGCTTCTCTTGGAACGTCTCTCGAAGGCCAAAACCAACGCGGAATTCTTAATGAGTTTGAACAAAGCGGAGAAGTAAGCCCCGTTGGAGATAATGGGACACTATTTTAAACCGAATTAGAAAAAGTAAATTAATCACTATGACAACGTTTGTAACCAAAACACATCCCGTTAGAAATTTTCCAAAATCTGTTACGTTATGACTTCTCGCTATATTTCTCGTGTTTGCTGTGCCTTGAATCACAAAGCTGAAATTGAAATTTCTAACGGGACTATCTCTAACGGGCTAATTCTAGGAGTGTAAAATGAAGAAAGACATTCATCCCTCGTACGGTCCTGCGGTGGTTCGGTGTGCTTGCGGGAACGTGATTGAAACGAGAAGCACGAAATCAGAAATCGCCGTCGATATTTGCTCGGCGTGCCACCCCCTCTTTACGGGACGGCAGAAACTCGTAGACACGGCGGGTCGGATCGACCGATTTCAGAAGAAATTTGGCGGCCGAGTGGCTACAAAGAGCAAGAAAAAGCACTAACCTATAGATTGAACGCGGCGGGGTCGGATGAAAACGCCGCGTTTCGTGTTTTATGTTACAAGAGCATTTTGAAAAAGTGAAAACCCGCGCCAAAGAGCTTGAAACACAGCTTGCCGACCCTGGGCTTTTGAAAGACAGGCCAAGGTATCAAGCGACTGCGAGGGAGCTTGCCCGTTTACGGCCGATTCTGGAAAGCTTTTCGGCATACGAACGCATTGTAAAGGAACTCGCAGATACCGAAGTGCTTTTGAAATCGAAAAGTCAGGATGAGGATCTCATGAAACTTTACGAAGAAGAGCGCGGAGAGCTTCTTAAGCGAAAGGCTGGACTTGAGCATTCAATCGAGGCAAAACTCTTAGAAGGATCTGAGCCCAGTCTCGACAAGAACATCATCGTTGAAATTCGGGCCGGTACGGGAGGTGAGGAAGCTGCGCTTTTTGCTCGGGATCTTTTCCGCATGTATTCACGTCTCATGGATCGGCACGGGCTTCGACTTGAAATGATCAGCGCTAACCCGACGGGCAAGGGGGGATTTAAGGAAGTCATCTTTGGTGTTTCAGGAGAAGGTGCGTATTCCTTCTTTCGGTTTGAAAGCGGGACGCATCGGGTTCAACGCGTTCCTGAAACGGAAGCAAGCGGTCGAATTCACACCTCCGCGGCAACCGTGGCTGTGCTGCCCGAAGCAGACGAAGTGGAAGTGAACATCAAACCTGAAGATCTTCGGATTGAAGTGTGCCGCGCAGGCGGACCTGGCGGCCAAGGCGTCAATACGACCGATTCGGCCGTTCAAATTCTTCATATTCCGTCCGGTTTGATTGTCCGTTGTCAAGATGAACGGTCACAGCTTAAAAATAAGGCAAAAGCCATGCGCGTTTTGAGAGCCAGATTGTTTGAGATGGAACAAGAGAAGCAAGCGCGTGCCATTTCGGAGAATCGGAGAAAACAAGTGGGAAGCGGTGATCGGAGCGAAAAAATTAGAACTTATAATTTTCCAGATAACCGCGTGACGGACCATCGGATTGGCCTCACGCTTCATGCGCTTCAAGAGATTTTGGATGGTAATTTGGATGAATTGATCGATGCGCTTGCCAAAGAAGATCGAGCCAAAAAGTTAGGGGCGTTATAATGGACCATACCATCGAACGGTGTCTTAAAAAAGGAGCTGGCTTTTTAAAGTCAGCGGGTGTCCCCGAGGCTCAGATTTCAGCTGAAGAAATGCTTTCCCATATTTTGGGAAAGTCTCGTGTTTCCCTCTATCTTGATTCCAAAACGGAAGTGGGTCGAGACCGCGAAGAGGAATTCGAAACACTCCTCGGAAAACGTGCGGGTCGGTATCCGCTTCAATATTTGCTCAAGTGTGTTCCTTTTCGAAATGTGATGCTTAAAGTGGGAGAAGGTTGCTTGATCCCAAGGCCAGAGACGGAGCTGTTGGTGGAAGTGGTGCTTCAGAGATTAGGACGTACCAACGAGCACGTTGAACTTTTAGATATTGGGACGGGTTCTGGTAATATTGCGGTGAGTCTTCTTGAAGAACGCCCCGAGTGGGTGGTTAGCGCAACTGATATTTCGGAAGAGGCGCTTTACTATGCACGGAACAATGCCGATCGAAATGGTGTAGGTGAACGCATTTCTATTCTGCAGGCCAATTTTTGGGAAGGTTTGGAGTACAAGCGTTTTGATGCGATTGTCTCGAATCCGCCTTATCTAACTCATGAGGAGCTTCGCTCGTTGCAGCCCGAAGTTTCGTTTGAACCGCGCCTTGCCTTAGATGGAGGTCGAGACGGTCTCGATTTCTTTCGGTGGATTTCCAAGAATGCAAAGCGTATTCTAATGGAGACAGGTCACCTCTTCTTTGAGGTTGGGATGGGGCAAAGCATCTCGGTTTCCAAGATCATGAAGCAATATGGCTTCCGGTCGATTGAGATTTCGAAAGATGATGCCGGCGTTGAGCGTTTTGTTTCAGGAATTTTAATCCAATAAAAAAGGTTTAACGGGATGGATAAAATCGTCATACATGGCGGTAAAAAGTTGCGTGGAGAAGTTCTAGTTTCTGGAGCAAAGAATGCCGTGCTTCCAATTATGGCCGCAGCACTTCTGGGAGAGGATACTTCTTATATTGAAAACGTCCCCAATTTGAAGGACGTTCACACCATGATCAAACTCCTTCGCGTTCTTGGAGTGAAAGCGAACATGGTAGGCCATACGGTTGAGATTAAACCGGGAAATAATTTGAAAGCGGTCGCACCCTACAATTTGGTGAGCACAATGCGTGCCTCGGTGTGTGTGTTAGGGCCTTTGCTTGGGCGTTTGAACAAGGTCGAAGTGTCTCTTCCGGGCGGTTGCGTCATCGGTTCACGTCCAATTGATCTTCATCTGAAGGGGCTTGAGGCACTTGGGGCTCAAATTACGATCGAACATGGTTATGTGAGAGCACACGCGCCCAAAGGACTCAGGGGAGCAGACGTGTATCTCGGTGGAAATTTTGGTTCTTCGGTGCTTGCCACAGCGAATGTGATGATGGCTGCAACCCTAGCCCGTGGAACGACTTATGTAGAAAATGCGGCCTGTGAACCGGAACTAGTTGATTTGGCAGAATTTCTCAATAAAATGGGAGCTAAAATTAAGGGCCATGGATCTCATCTGATTCAGGTCGAAGGGGTTAAGAAACTCCGAGGGACACGGCACGCCGTTATCCCGGACCGCATTGAAGCAGGAACGTTCATGGTTGCTGCCACGGTGGTTCGTAATGGGGATGTTGTGGTTCGAAATTGTAACCCCGATCATAATCATGCGCTCATTGATAAATTGACTCAAGCAGGTGCAATCGTTACGAAAGCAAAAAATGTGGTTCGCATCAGGCGTAATGGCCTTCTCCATCCTGTTGAAGTAACCACACTTCCTTATCCGGGTTTTCCAACGGATCTTCAGGCCCAAATGATGGCGTTGGCTACAGTCACTCCGGGGATTAGCGTCATTACGGAGAAAATTTATCCGGATCGATTCATGCACGTCAGCGAACTGAATCGCATGGGGTGTAAAATTTTCTTAGAAGGCTCGAGCGCGATTGTACATGGAATTAAACATTTGAGCGGCGCGCCTGTCATGGCATCCGATTTAAGGGCGAGTGCGGCGTTAGTTTTGGCAGGCCTTGCCGCTGAAGGGGTGACCGAAGTTCATCGAGTTTATCATTTAGACCGTGGTTATGAGCGAATCGAGGAAAAATTGTCTCGCCTCGGTGCTTCGATTAAAAGAGAAAAAGAGTAAAGGAGGAACACCTTGGCAGTTTGTATTCGACTAAAACGGCTTGGTACGAAAAAGAAAGTTCATTGGCGCGTAGTCGTGGCAGATAAAAAAATGCCACGCGACGGCCGCTTCATTGAAGAAGTTGGCTATTACGACCCACGCAAAACTCCTTCCCGAATCCAGTTGAAGCTAGACCGCATTCAGGACTGGGTATCGAAGGGAGCCAAAGTGACTGAGACGGTTAAGAGTCTCATGAAGAAAAGTTCCAAACAAAAGGCTTAATTTTGATCGGGGTGATCCCCCACCACTTTTATGTATTTAGTTTGTGCCGTAAAAGGAGTGTGGAAACAATTGTTGAAGAGAATGTTTTAAAGGAAAGTGGTGGGGGATGAAACCGCCACGTCTTACGATTGATATCGTCACGCTTTTCCCCAAATTATTGGAAGAGCCGCTTGGTGAATCAATGGCGAAGCAGGCGAAAAAACGCGGCGCTGTCGAAATTCGAATTCATAACTTAAGAGATTACACCCTCGATAAGCGCAGAACTTGCGATGACAAACCATTCGGCGGCGGTGCTGGAATGGTGATGATGATTCAACCGATTTTTGATTGTCTCGAGGATATTGGCGGTAAGGGGTGGCGCGTTTTGGTTTCTCCTCGCGGAAAGCGTTTCGGTCAGGCCATGGCGGCGCGGCTTGCCCGCAAGCGCCATTTGATCTTGATTTGCGGGCATTATGAAGGAGTGGATGAGCGCGTTCACCAACACTTGGTTGACGAAGAGATTTCGATCGGCGATTTCGTCACAACAGGCGGTGAATTCCCAGCTCTTTGTTTGGAAGATGCCGTCATTAGTTTAGTCCCGTGAGTTTTAGGGTATAAGAAATCTTTGGAAAGCGAATCATTTACGGGTGCTCTTCTTGATTTCCCACACTATACGCGCCCACGGGATTTCCGAGGTTGGAAAGTACCTCGCGCCTTAGTTTCGGGGGATCACGAAACAATCAAGACTTGGCGCAAGGAACAATCGTTTAAGCTTACAAAAAAGTTTCGTCCGGATCTTTTAAAATAAAAGCAAAAGGGGTCAAACCCCCTTGAGAAGTGTTGGAGGGAATTTATGGATAAAATTGGATTAATTGAAAAGGACTATGTTAAGAAATCAGTCCCAGAGTTTAATGTTGGGGATCAAGTGAAAGTCAATTTGAAAGTGCAGGAGGGGGATAAAACCCGAATCCAGCTCTTTCAAGGGACAGTCATTCGAAGGCGCGGACATGGCACGAACGCTACCTTTACAGTGCTTAAGGAAGTGCGGGATGACATGGTCGAAAAGGTGTTTTTTCTTCACTCGCCTCAAATCGAGAAAATTCAGGTTGTTTCCAAGGGAAAAGTTCATCGGGCAAAACTGTACCATTTGAGAAAAAAGCGCGGTTCTAAATCCTCATAAACGTGCGGACTCCGCTCAGTCGCTTTGAACGTGATTTGTATCGTGATGGCTACCGCTTGATCGCAGGTGTGGACGAAGCGGGCAGAGGACCGCTCGCAGGTCCAGTGGTTGCCGCCGCATGCCTGATCCTCCAAAACGTTCAACTTGACGGCATTAAAGACTCCAAAGCACTCAGCCCCAGAGCCAGAAAAAAACTTTTTTGGAAGATTGTTGGGGAGACGATGGTAGGAGTGGGGGTCGCGAGTGAGCGTGAAATTGAGCAGTTGAACATTCTGAACGCTTCTCTCCTTGCGATGCGAAGAGCGGTTCTCGCACTTTCCGTTACTCCCGATTTGGTTTTAGTCGATGGAAACCGCGCACTAGATCTTCCGCTTCCCCAAATTGCGGTAGTCCGAGGTGACGCCAAACTCATTTCGGTTGGTGCGGCCTCCATTGTGGCCAAGGTCACGCGGGATGAAATGATGGAGGTTTATGACAGTGAGTATCCCGATTACGGTTTTAAACAGCACAAGGGCTATCCAACACCTGCTCATATAGCCATCCTGGAAGAGCGCGGCCCTTCCCCAATACATAGGAGGACATTTCGCCCCGTCGCCCGTTTCGTTTCCTCAAGCGAGCACAATGTCTAAGTCACTGAATCAATCAACTGGAAAATTTGGTGAACGCTCAGGCGAAACCTATTTAAAAAAGCGAGGCTACCGTATTCTCGCGCGCAATCTGAAATCTCCTTTTGGAGAAATTGATCTGGTTGCCAATGACCGTGGAACGCTTGTGTTTGTGGAAGTGAAAACGCGTAGGGAGACGGGCTTCGGTTTCCCAGAGGAAGCGGTGACGCGCGAGAAAAGAAATCGTTTGATTCGGCTCGCTTCCTGGTATTTAATGCAGCATCCCAGGTTTCAATCTCCGGTTCGTTTTGATGTGCTTGCGGTGGAGATGGAAGATAAGAGGCCTGAATTTCGTCTCATTCAAAACGCTTTTGAGCTGGAGACCTAGTGTCTATTAAGTTTCTCGAGAAAAAGACGAAAAATAGGAGCAGAAATCTTACTAACCTCCTCATAGAAAAGAACTTGAGAATTTTTGGCATTGCTTTTATGATATGGGGAACTTTTTTAGCCGGGGTACCCGGGAAAGTCCTATTTGCTCTTTCTGAGGAAGAAGCGTTATTGAAGAAGATTGAGGCGAAAGCTTTCAATTTTCACAAGGTCACCGATGGCGTGTACCGGTGCGGGCTGATTTCTAAACAAGCTGCTCCGCTCTTGAAGGAACTTGGGGTTAAAACGGTTGTCACATTTGATGACAATCTCAAGCGAGTGCAAAAGGAGCGCACTTTTTTAGGCGAGCAGAAGATCAATCTTGTTTCCATTCCCTGGAGCGGCTGGGACTATCCCGATGACCGAGTGGTGGAACAAGCGCTTACGCTTCTCGATTCTCGAGAAGCAAGGCCGATTGTGATTCATTGCAAACATGGTCAGGAACGCACGGGGGTTGTCATTGCCTCGTGGCGGGTCTCGCGCGAAAATTGGCCGGTTGAGCAAGCGTACTTGGAAATGAAAGCACATGGCTTTCGACCGTTTCAATACGGCCATTTGAAAGAGTACCTATATGAATACGCGCGCAGACGTGGTCAAGTGAATGCCGTCATTGACAATCCTTGGGAGCAGAAAAAGACGAAAGCGTTTTCTTTTTTTTATAACTTGCGGAAAATGAATCTATCTCAGAAAAAATGAATTTATCTATGAAGGGTACATTTCCTAAAAAACGAACGGTTTTCTTATCATTTTTTCTTTTACCCTCTTTTCTTTTGAGCGCTCCTCTTCTTTCCGCCGAAGAGGAGATTCAATATGATCCTTACGCCCCGATTTTAAAACATGCAGAAGCCGTCCAACCCGAAGCAGCAGAAAGCCGAGATCGACATCAAACCTTAGCGCGAATCTTAGAACAGCCGATTCGCCCAATTGGATTCGGGATTGGAAAATCTGCCGAATGGGTGGAGCGCAAACATATAGATGAAAAAGCCGTTTGGTTTTTTGATGAACTTGCCACCCACGGAATTCATCCAGGAATTACAGGTCCAACCGAAGGAAGTTTTGGTACGATCGGACCTAGGGTACGAATCGAACTTGAGAAATTGCTTCAGTGGGATCAGCCTTACCTCATTTCGGATGCGTCTGGCAGCTGGACTCCCAATAAGGATTTTGATGGCTCTACGATCATTCTTAATGCCCATTACAAAATTGAGCCTCCAAACAGCGCCGTCTTTCAGGAAGGGCTTTTCAAATATGCCCGTAGCTCGAGCGAAAGTTTCTATGGCACAGGACAAGATACTAGTTTGGGCGAGCGCTCCACCTACAAACCAGAAGAAGTGTGGTTGGAAGGTTCTTTCGGTTTTCACGTCACACAAACCGCCGACGCGGCCTTAAGCCTTGCGTATCAAAGGATGAATATTGGCAATGGCGCACGTGAG
>JACOVU010000028.1 GCA_016177155.1 Candidatus Omnitrophota bacterium
CTTCTTTCCTTTAAAATCAGAAAGACTGACCGTGTCTCCTTCGCTCGAAGGAAGGTTAAATTCTGGAGCTTTGTCCCCTTCTTTAAGTTCAGCCATTTCTCAGCAAAGCTTGTTTGGACGTCAAGTAAAAACCATCGATTTGCCATTTTTTGTCATGTTTAATTATATGGATCCTAATCTTCGCGTCATCAGCCTTTTCAAAGATTGCCTCAGCAATATAAGACGCACTTATCACCTTCCCATGTGGCGTAAACTCTATTAAGGCTTTACCATTCAAATTTTTATACTCTTTATACTTTCCAAAACTTTCCGAGTATTTTTTAAATAAAGCTTTTACGTCATCTACAGACATTTTCTCCAGCATTGCAGGATCTGCACTATCCAAAAACGCTTGCGAACTCCATGATCCAACAATTAAAGGGATAATCTGTTCCACATACGTTTTGCTTTCCGCATCTAGCTTTGGTTTTTGTGTAATCATAAAAGGAACAATCCTCACCAAGACAACAACAATACAAACGAAAACTATCACGCCTAAGAAAGTAAAGAAATTCTTCATATGACCGTCCTTTCTATCCTGATTTATTCGGGATTGCTCGGCTTCAATTGGAACACTGCCTCGCAATGACGTTGTTGATTAAACACCCAATACTTCTCTAACTTCCTTTGTAGCCTCAACCATCACACGGAGTTTGGCTTTCGCTTCCTCCACTTCGCGGGTTTTCAGGCCGCAATCGGGACTCACATAGATTTTTTCCTTCGGAATAAACTTGAGCGCTTTATGGATACGTGCCTTCACTCACCGGGATGTCTAACATCTTCGGGTAAATTTTCTGGAAATCACCGTAACAAATGTGCGTGAGTGTATAAGCTTTAAGTCCCTGAGTAGCAATTCCCATGGCTTCGATAGCGAGACCAAGCTCTTCTGGACGAACTGAAACGGCAGGTTCATCAATTTGAATGTATTGAGCTCCTGCCCGTTCCAGATCTTTCGCTTCTTCGTTGACGACTTCGGCAAGTCTCAAACAAAAATCGCGCCTTGAAGGATAGTGCTCGTCAAACGACCAATCCATAATCGTGTAAGGGCCTGTGAGCATCCCTTTCACTGGCTTTTTCGTAAGATTCTGTGCAAATTTGAACCATTCTACCGTGACCGGGTCGGCACGCTCAATTTCAGCTACCGCAACAGGCTTACGATAATAACGATTCCCGTAGGAACGCACAAGGCCTGAAATTTCAAAACCTTTAAAATGTTCGGCAAAATAAGTGACCATATCGCCCCGATACATTTCGCCGTCCACAAGAATATCGATCCCAATTTCTTCTTGAAAATCAATCCACTCCTTTGTCGCTTTTTTCTCAAGCTCTTCGAGTTCCGTCTTTGAAATTTGGCTCTTCGAAAATTGAAAACGAGCTTTCGTGAGATATTCTGGCTTCGGAAAACTTCCAACGGTTGTCGTAGGGAGTAACATTAGACGCTTGCTCCTCTTAATTGCTTTGCCGTTTGACTCAGCAACTCCATTTTTTTGCGCGCGTTCGATCGCGGTAAAAACTCAAGGGAGCAATTCGTTGAAAGCCAAACCTGCTCCAGACTCATATGTTCCCCCAAATCATGAATGGCTTGATTAAGTTCGGTCTCTGATTCCATTTTGGTATTTCGTGCATTGATAATGCCCGCCATCATCTTTTTATTAAAAGGTGCTTGCTTCATCACTTCCCAATTCCGATGCCCTTTTGAAAGATCGAGGCCGATGCGTTCTACATTCACTTCAAGAATTTTCGGATAAATGCCGTCGAGTGAACCAAAATTGAGATTCAGAATTTTCTCTGCCTTGGTAAGTTGGGCGGTGACAATCTCGTAAACTTGGAAGAAGAGTTTCAAATCTTCCTTGTGGTTCAAAAGCGCAGGTTCGTCAAACTGAATATACGGAGCACCTGCTTCTTCAAGAGCCGCAGCTTCTTTATGAATGATGTGAGCCAGATCAAAAACAAATTGTTTAAATTCCCGGTAAAAATGGTTTCTCGAAAGTTTTGCGATCGTGTAAGGACCTGTCATGACTGCTTTGAGGGGCTTGGAACTTTTCCCTTGAGCAAATTGAAAATCAGAGGCCAAGCAGGGTTTAATAAAATCGAGCCTACTCTCTGCAATCGGCTGCCGGTAAAAGGTATTGGTATCAAAATAACGAATGAGACCGTGAATCTCAAAACCTGCAGTGTGACGCGCAAGATAAGTCAGCGGATCATCCCAACGAATGAGGCCGTCGGTCACAATATCAATTCCTGCTTCTAACTGTTCACGAATAACCTCCTCGGTCACCGTATTTCGAACCTGTTCTAAATCTTCGTCTGAAATTTCATCCTTATCTAACTGATGAAGTGCCCGTCTTAATGCCTGCTCTTCCGTTGAATCTCCAATTTTGGGATATCCTCCCGCAATCGTTGTTTCAAGTACCATGAATGTCTCCTTAACCTCTTACTTAATCTACCCCGTCATCTCCGATGGAATCGGTTGGGCATTCTGTTTTAGCTTGCCCACAACAGCTTTCTTCCTCGGGGGTTTGGGGTTGTTTGACTACATAGGTGTAGCCTTTTTCTGAATTTCTTGCGAAATTGGCTGGCGCTGTCTGGCGGCACAGGTCGCAATCAATACAGGTAGTGTCAACGTAATATTTCCCGATTTTATTCTCGGGCCACTTCTGAGTCCGATTTGCCATTGAGTGGTTGCATCATTCTATTGATTTTGAGCAAGTTTGCAACCTAAAACATGATTCGCAGACGGGGACAGGTCTGTAAGACCTGTCCCCGAATAAACCAGCTAAGAGGAAGATTGACTACGTTTGGAAAGATAATTGAACACGTCTTTAATGATCACGATGCTATAAGGCGTTCCGTCGCCCGCTAAAACGGGTACGTGACGACATCCACCCATCGCCATTCGGTTCACAACATAGGCAATTGGGGCATCTTCCGTGACATATTCAGGATTTCGAGTCATGATGTCCTTCACCTTCGCTTTGGAAAGGTCTTTATACTTTCCCGCAATCCGAAGAAGCAGATCTCGATTACTTAAAATTCCTACTAGTTTCTTATGGTCATACACCAGAATGCAATTTTTACCTTCTTTCCGAAAAATTCGAACCACTTTCTGAATCGTATCGTCGGGACTGCAAACCAAAAGATCTTTTCCCGTTAACAAACCTGAAACCGGATCGGTCATGATTGCATTTTGAATCTTATCCCCTTTTTTCAGCTGAGGAAGACCCGTTTGCATCAATGTGTGAAGACATTGTTCGCAACGGTCTGACCCTAAAATGTTTTCAACCCCGCATGAAGGACACTTGACGGTCTGTTGTTTATTTAACGGTCCAGGTATCTGAGCCATAAATGAGTTCCTTTAAGTGCCCCCTCCCTCGCTTTTTAATCGCATCTTGCACTTGCCCATCCAGCATTTCATCATACGTCGGTTTCTTGATATCTCGGAAAACACCAAAAGGAACGGGCATGGTTGGATATTCCATTTGAGTTAAGAGGTAAGCATAGTTGGGTTCTGGGTCATTTTCGTTATGAATCAAAAGATTCTTCGTGTCCATTCCTTCTTTGTATTCCACCAACGCAGGTTGAAGCCCGTTTAAACGAATCGCCTTGTCGCGGTTCTTGCCAAAAATAAGAGGCTTTCCATGTTCCAAAATCACCATCCGATCATCTCGAACTTCGCGTCCCGTAATGGGTTCGTGAGCCTTGTCGTTGAATACGTTGCAATTCTGATAGATTTCAACAAATGAAACCCCTTTATGCTTCATCGCACGCTCCAACACCGAAGCCATATGCGTCGGAATGCTGTCTAAAGTTCTGGCGATAAAGGTGGATTCCGAAGCGATCGCGATGCAAAGCGCATTGATCGGATAATCGATCGAGCCTTCTGGGCTCGACTTCGTTACTTTCCCAATGGGGGAAGTCGGTGAATACTGACCTTTCGTAAGCCCATAAATTCGATTGTTCACAAGGAGAATATTAAAATTGATATTACGGCGCATCGCGTGAACCAAATGATTTCCGCCGATGCTCAAACCGTCGCCATCCCCCGTCACGACCCAAATGGAAAGATCGGAATTCACACAACGTAAGCCTGAGGCAATCGTTGGCGCTCTTCCGTGAATCGAGTGAAATCCGTAGGTATTCATGTAATAGGGAAAACGGCTGGAGCAACCGATCCCGGAAACGAAAACAAATTTTTCTCTCGGAAGATCAAATTTGGCAACCGTCCGCTGCATAGTCGCTAAGATCGAATAATCCCCGCAACCAGGACACCACCGGACTTCCTGCCCCGAGATGAAATCCTCTCTCGTATGTGCTATTTTCTTAGGCGTTTCTGGCATTTTAAATTAACTCCCGAATCTTTGTTTTAATTTCTTCCACTTTAAAGGGTTGGCAATGAAGCTTGTGGAGCCCCACTGCATTGACACGGGGGTACGTTCCACGGATTAAAAGAAGAAGTTGTCCCATATTGAGCTCAGGAATCAATACCGTTTTGAATTGTCCCAAAATCGTACCCAAATTTCTTGGAAATGGATTGAGGTAATTCAAATGTGCTTGAGAAACCTGAATGCCTTCAGCTTTGAGATCACTAACCGCTTGGGAAATAGGACCAAACGTCCCGCCCCACCCTAACACCAATATTTTTCCCGATTGAGGACCAATGACCTCTTGTTCTGGAATGTCGTTTGCGACTGCCTTAATTTTCTCAGCTCGGTAGCGTATCATTTTCTCATTATTCGGGCCGTCATAACTCACATTGCCCGTCAAATCAGCTTTGGAAAGACCGCCGATCCGGTGTTCCAGTCCTGGCGTGCCCGGAATTGCCCATGGCCTTGCAAGTGTCACCGAATCTCTGGAATAAGGCAAGAAAGGGCCACTCCCTTGAGCAGGATGTTTCACTTCAATCTTGGGAAGGCGGCTAAGATCAGGAAGCTTCCAAGGCTCTGCTGAATTTAAAATGTCTGCTTCAGTCAAAAATACAACAGGCGTCATATACTTCATTGCAATCCGAACCGCTTCAATCGCCATTTGGTATGAATCAGAAGCGGTCTTTGGTGCTACCACCGCGATCGGAGATTCGCCATTTCGTCCAAAAAGTACCTGTAAAAGATCTCCCTGCTCGGTCTTGGTTGGCATTCCCGTGCTTGGACCTCCTCGTTGCGCATTGATCACAATGAGCGGAAGTTCCGTCATCACTGCCAAATTCATCATTTCGGCCTTGAGACACATTCCAGGACCGCTTGTTCCTGTAAGACCAATCTGTCCGCCAAACGATGCGCCGAGTGCAGCCCCACAGGCCGCAATTTCATCTTCCGCTTGAAAAGTTTTAACATTGTAATTCTTACGATAGGCGAGTTCATGGAGAATGTTGCTCGCAGGCGTAATCGGATAAGAACCGTAAAAAAGCGTTTTGTTGGCCAGGTTCGCAGCGGTAATAAAACCGATCGCAGTGGCTTCATAGCCAGTAATCTTTCGGTACGTCCCTGGTTCTAACCTCGCAGGCTTTACCTCATAACGAATCGGCAGAACCTCGGTAATATCAGCATAATTATAACCAGCCTTCACCGCAGCGACGTTTGCATTTGCAATCTCGGGCTTCTTTGAAAATCGATCCCGAATCCATTCGATCGTATGATCAAGCGCTCGATCATAAAGCCAAAAGACGATGCCTAAAGCAAAAAAGTTCTTACAACGTTCTACTTCAGACAGTTTGAGCGGATGATCCTTAAGCGCATTGGCCGTCAGCGAAGAAAGAGGAACTTTAATCACTTGAAAGTCCTTGAGCGTGGCATCCGAAAGCGGATTTGTTTTCCAACCCGCTTTCTTTAAATGTGCCTCATCAAAAGAATCTTCATTCACAAAAATAAGGCCGCCCTGTTTTACATTTGGAATATTGACTTTGAGAGCGGCAGGGTTCATGGTAATCAGCACATCACACCGATCGCCTGGTGTAAAAATGATGTCGCGCGAAAATTGAATCTGGAAGCTGCTCACCCCAGGAAGCGTCCCGGCAGGAGCTCGAATTTCGGCAGGAAAATCAGGAAGGGTCGCGAAGTCGTTGCCCATGACAGCGGCGGTATCGGTAAATTGATCGCCTGCGAGTTGCATCCCGTCGCCTGAATCGCCCGCAAAACGTACCGTGACTGCCGTTGCTTCGGCACGCGCTTTCCGAGTTTTTATTTTTTCCTCAGATCTCAAATCCGCCATAAAATCAATCAGCCCCCTTCGGGTGTTTCCATAATTTGATCAGAGCGCGGAGGCAAATTGTAAACTTCCTGAGGATAAAACTCGGCCAGAAATCGAATGAGCGTTCTGACGGAAAGCACGTTGACGAGATTCCCTTGACCATCCACTAAAGGAATATGATAAAACTTATGCGAACTCATGAGTTCAATTGCTTTTCCTACAGAATCTGTCGGCTGCAACACAAATGGGTCTTTCGTCATATATTTGCTGATTGGATCTTCCCAATTAACGTCTTGATCTAAAATTTTTTGAGCGACATCCGTTTCCGTAAAAATTCCGACTACCTTTTTATTCTTGGCAACAACAATATAGCCCGCTTTGCTGGCTTGCATCAGCTCAATCCCCGCCTTCACGGAAGTCTCTGGGGGAGCTTGAACGAGCTTTGGGTTCGTAATCTCGCCGATCTTAGTGGATTTAATGAGTTGTTCAACCGGTTTTGTAGGCATGTTCTGACTCCACTTTATTTTACCGTATTTTCAGTTTTCTTACCATAAGGGATTCAAAAAATAGAAATAAAGAGTTCCCCAGGTTACTTAGTGAAAATGGGGACAGATTA
>JACOVU010000041.1 GCA_016177155.1 Candidatus Omnitrophota bacterium
AATTGGGAAAACGATCAGCGTCCCGTTGGGTGTGTGCCCAATGCGTTTGGGAGTTGGAATTGCATTGCTGAAGTTTTATAAGGTTTTCCGATGGAAGTCGTTTTTGTAGCATCAGAGATGATCCCGTTTGCTACCACGGGCGGTTTAGGAGATGTCATTGGGTCACTCCCAAAAGAGATTGCCAAATTAGGCCACCGCGTTTCTGTCTTTCTTCCCAAATACAAGAAGATCTTCAAGAAGGCTCTTGATTTAGAGCTTCTTATGGAAGGAATTCATGTTCCCTTGGGTTCTGAAGTGGAGATGGGAAGTATTTTCGGTTCACGATACGGTGACGTCAGGCTTTTCTTTGTTGAACATTCCGAATATTTTGGCCGCGATGAACTCTATGGGACACCCATGGGCGATTATCCTGACAATGACCGCCGGTTCACTTTTTTTCAGCGCGCGGTTGTAGAAGGACTGAAACGGCTTAAGATAAAGCCAGACGTGATCCATTGTCATGACTGGCAAAGTGGTTTGATTCCCGTTTATTTAAAGACTTTGTACCAAGGGGATTCATTTTTCAAGAAAACAAAAACGGTGTTCACCATTCACAACTTGGCTTATCAAGGCAACTTTCCGCCCGACTCCATACCTGTGACCGGGCTTTCCTGGGATGAGTTCAAGTTTGAACGCCTTGAGTTTTATGGAAAAATTAGTTTCCTGAAAGGCGGGCTTGTGTATTCGGATGCCTTAACGACTGTGAGCGAACGTTATGCTCAGGAAATTCAAACTCAAGGGTTCGGATGCGGGCTTGAAGCAGTTTTGGCGAGGCGCAAATCCGACCTTTATGGGATCGTAAACGGAATCGATCCTGACGAATGGGATGCCTCAAAGGACAAAGACATTGAAGCCAATTTCAGCATTCGGAATTTAAAAGGAAAAGCTGCTTGTAAAAGATTGCTCCAAGCAGAAAGCGGTCTTACGGTAGATCCGAGTATTCCTGTCTTTGGATTTGTCGGCAGGCTTGCGGATCAGAAGGGGCTTGATATCCTAGCTCCCGTCGTAGAGCAGATGGCCAAAGAAAATTGGCAGCTTGTTTTGTTGGGCACAGGGGATGATGAATACCACAAGACGTTTCGGATTTTGCAAAAAAGGCATCCCAAGCATTTGGGGCTTAATATTACCTTTGATCCCCAAATAGCGAAACGGATTTATGCGGGGGCTGATTTTTTCTTGACCCCGTCGCGTTATGAGCCTTGCGGTTTAGGTCCTATGATTGCGCTTCGCTTCGGGACAGTTCCCATTGTGCGCGAAACGGGCGGGCTTGTGGATACCGTTCAGGAGTTTGACCCGAAGACGAGCGAAGGAAACGGATTTATTTTTTCGGGGTATCAATCAGAAGATCTGTTCGAAACGATGAAGCAGGCGGTTCGGATATTTCAAAACGAGCGGTTGTGGGCGAAACTCGTTCGAAATGGGATGGCATGCGATTTTTCGTGGGCCAGGTCAGCGCGCCGCTACGTCGAAATTTACGAGCGAGTAGAACGCAAATCACTTAAGGTATAGAAAGGTTATTTCAAATGGATGATCAGTTGAAAATCGGGCATTACACATTCAATTCGCGCTTAATCGTAGGGACTGGCAAATACAGTTCCTTTGAAGAAATGGTGCGTGCCCATGAAGCCTCAGGCGCTGAACTCGTTACGGTCGCTATTGCGCGTGTCAATCTAAACAATGTCGGTGAAAAAACAATGTTGGATTATATTGACCGAAAGCGCTTTACGATTTTGCCGAATACAGCGGGCGCTTACACCGTGGAGGATGCTATTCGGATTGCGCGCTTGGCACGCGCCGCGGGCATTGGAAATTTGGTCAAGCTGGAAGTGATCGGAGACAAAAAAACCTTACTTCCCGATGTAGTTGCGCTGCTTGAGGCAACCAAGATACTTGTGAAGGAAGGTTTTGTGGTTATGCCTTATACGAATGATGACCCGATTATCGCGAAGAAATTGGAAGAAGCAGGCGCGGCCTGTGTTATGCCGCTTGCCGCTCCGATCGGCTCTGGCCGTGGAATTCAGAACCGTCTCAACATTAAGTTTATCCAGGAAGCAGTTTCCGTTCCCGTGATTGTCGATGCGGGAGTTGGAACAGCATCCGATGCCTCGATTTGTATGGAACTTGGAGCAGACGGAGTTTTAATGAATACGGCGATTGCGGGTGCGAAAGATCCCGTTCTCATGGCAGAAGCGATGAAGGAAGCGGTGAGCGCGGGCCGTAAAGCATTTTTAGCAGGCCGAATTCCCATGAAAGAATACGGTTCGGCATCAAGTCCTCAAGAAGGTCTAGCCTTAAAACATTGAAACCCGCCATGTATAAAATTTTAGTTCTTCCAGGAGATGGTGTAGGCAAAGAGGTTGTGCACGAAGCGCTTAAAGTGATTAAGCGAATCGAATCACTTGCTCATCTTAAATTTGAGATCAAAGAGGATCAGGTTGGCGGCGCTTCGATTGACCAACACGGCGTTCCCATTACGGGGGAAGTGCTCAAAAAAGCAAAAGATTCGGACGCCGTACTTCTTGGGGCTGTGGGCGGTCCGAAGTGGGACAGTTTGGATTACAAAGTAAGACCGGAACAAGCGCTTTTGGTGCTTCGCCGCGAGCTCGGTCTGTATGCTAATTTAAGACCCGCCGCGGTTGACCCAAGTTTAATCGAAGCTTCTTCCTTGAAACGCGAAGTGATCGAGGGGGTTGACATTCTGGTGGTCCGCGAGTTGACAGGTGGGATTTATTTTGGAACTCCGAAAGGGGTCGAGAAAAATCCAGATGGTTCTGAACGCGGGTTCAATACGGAAGTGTATTCGACCCATGAAATCGAACGGATTGCCAAGAAAGCTTTTGAACTTGCAAGGAAGCGCAAGCGCAAAGTCGCCTCGGTGGATAAAGCAAACATTTTGGAATCGAGTGAGCTCTGGCGCAGGATAGTCACCCAAGTGGCAAAGCGTTTTCCAGATGTTCAACTGTCGCACTTGTATGTCGACAACTGTGCGATGCAGCTCATTCGAAACCCGAAACAGTTTGACGTGATATTGACCACCAACTTGTTTGGCGACATTTTAAGCGATGAAGCTGCCATGCTTACCGGCTCAATCGGTATGCTTCCTTCGGCAAGTCTCGGGGATCATCATGCGCTTTACGAACCCGTGCATGGAAGCGCACCTGATATTGCAGGAAAAAATCAAGCGAATCCGATTGCCGCAATCCTTTCGGTGGCGATGATGCTTCGGTATACGTTCGGCCTTTATGATTTAGCTTTAGCGGTGGAAGGGGCGGTACGGAATGTTTTGAAGGAAGGTTACCGAACACGAGATTTATCAGTTGATGGAACTGTATCAACTTCGCAGATGAGTGATTTAATTGTCGAGAGAATCGAACATTGAAGAAAAAAGATAAGTATAACATTGCCATCGTTGGCGCGACCGGCGCAGTGGGCCAGGAGATGGTCAAGATTTTGGAGGAGCGGAAGTTTCCAGTGGCCGAGCTTAAAGCGTTTGCGTCGGCGCGCTCCAAAGGAAAGAAAGTTTCCTTTCGGGGCAAAGACGTTCCGATTACGGAGTTGTCTTTCGAAGAATCTGCCTTTCAAGGAATTGATATTGTTCTCTCGAGTGCAGGAGGATCAATCAGCAAGCAATTTGCACCTCATGCCGTGAAAGCAGGAGCGGTTGTTGTGGATAACACAAGTGCTTTTCGAATGGATGCGAACGTTCCCTTGGTGATTCCTGAAATCAATGGGGAGGACATCCAAAAACACAATGGGATTATTGCCAACCCTAATTGTTCTGCCATCATTATGCTCATGGCCATTGCACCGCTTCATAGAAAGAATCGAATCAAACGCGTCATTTGCGCGACTTATCAATCGGCAAGTGGAGCAGGGGCGAAAGCCATGCAAGAACTGGAACAGCAAACACGCGATGTTTTGGAAGGAAAGCCCGTTCAGAAAAAAGTGTTTCCCCACCAGATTGCATTTAACCTTTTTTCACACAATAGTGCGGTGACGGACAATGGTTACAACGAAGAAGAAGTGAAGATGATACAGGAATCGCATAAAATTTTGCATGATAATTCTATCCGAATGGTCGCAAGCTGTGTCCGCGTGCCTGTGTTTCGTGCTCACTCGGAAGCAATTGTCCTTGAATTTGAGCGGAAGATGACCCCAGAGGAAGCGCGCGAAATTCTCGCCAAAGCCCCGGGCATCGAAGTTGTAGACGACCGTGAGCGGAATTATTTTCCGATGCCTCTTGAAGCGAGCGGGAAGGACAAAGTGCTTGTAGGGCGCATCCGAAGAGATCTTTCCTCTGACAATGGGCTCGCGTTATTCGTGGCAGGCGATCAACTGCGCAAAGGCGCGGCCTTAAACGCCATCCAAATCGCTGAAGCTTTGATTCAATGAAAAGATTGATTCCTCTTTACTATCCACTTCTTGTCCGAGACAGCCAAGGTCGTAAGGATAGGACAAGTGTGCGGAGGTGGTGGGATGATTAGCGTGATTATTCCTGCGGCGGGGTTGGGTGAGAGGTTTCACCAGAACATTTCCGCCAGAACATTTCCGAAGCTTCCAAAACTTTATTCTGAGCTTCAGGGGAAGCCTTTGATCACACATGCCCTTGAAGCCTTTGCCTCAAATGCTTTGGTGAAAGAAATCGTGGTTGCGCTTGAGGTGGGAACTGAGAAACGTTTTCGAAGCGAGATTCTTTCGAAGGTGAAACTCAAAAAACCGATTCTTTTGGTTCGTGGGGGAAAAACGCGTGCAGAGTCGGTTTGGAATGCGCTGAAGCAAGTTTCGAAGGAGAGTGTCTACGTGTGCGTCCATGATGGGGCGCGGCCGCTCGTGAAGTCAGAGTGGTTAACCTATCTCCTCAAGCAGATGAATGGATATGACGGCGCAGTTTTGGGCCGAAAAGCAGTTCCGACAATTAAAGTGTTTAATCAACATACAGGTTTGATTGAACAAACGCTCGATCGAGAGGAACTTTTTGAAGCAGAGACACCGCAACTGGTAAAGAAAAATGAATTCATCAAGGCTTATCAGATGCTTGGCGAAAAAGCGTTTCAAGCAACCGATGATGTTTCGGTGATTGAAGCAGTGGGCGGGCGAATCAAAGCCGTAACCCATCCAGAACCTAACATTAAAGTAACGACATATCAAGATTTGGAATTAGTCAGAAGTTTGGTGGCGGTAGGGGCACAGCGCGCTCTGTCCCTACGTTTCGGCCTCGGTTTTGATCGACACAAACTTGCCCCAAAGAGGCCCTTTTATCTCGGCGGAATTCGTTTGAAGACTTCTTTCGGACCGCTCGGCCACTCGGATGGAGATCCTTTGCTTCACGCCGTTACCGATGGAATTCTGGGCGCACTCGGCGCGGGCGATATTGGGGATTTCTTTTCCGATCGAAATCCAAAATGGAAAAATGCGAAAAGCGTTCGGTTTCTTAAACATGCGGTCGCGCTTGCTTCAAGAAAGGGATTTAAGATCAAGCAAATCGATGCCACTATTATTTTGGAACGTCCCAAACTAGGCTCAAAGAAAAAAGGAATTCAAAATCATTTAGCGAAGCTGCTCTTTCTTCCACCCGCCGATGTGAGCATTAAAGCCAAAACTGCAGAAGGTTTTGGCCCAGAAGGGGAAGGGAAAGCCGTTTCCGCACAAGCCTTGGTTGTTCTAGAGTCTCTCTCATGAATAATGTTCGAGTTCGTTTCGCTCCATCCCCGACAGGTTATCTCCACATCGGAAATGTGCGTACTGCACTTTTCAATTATTTGTTTGCCAGGTGCGCAGGCGGCACATTTATCCTAAGGGTCGAAGACACCGATCCTGGGCGTTCCAAGGAAGAATACCGCCGCGCGTTAATGGAAGATCTTTTGTGGATGGGAATTCATTGGGATGAAGGCCCGGAAGTAGGCGGCCCATACGGACCTTATCTTTCTTCTGAGCGGTTTTCGATTTATCAGTCGTATGCGAACGAATTGATCAAGCAGGGAAAAGCTTATTATTGTTATGTGATGGAAGAAGAAATTGAAGATATGAAACGCCTTGCGCGTGCTGAGAAAAGGCCGCCGCGGTTTGATAATCGCGGACGAAATTTTACGAAAGAAGAAATCGAAAAACGTAAGGTGCGCGGCGCAAAACCCACCATTCGGTTTAAAATTGAAAATCCAAAACTCAAGATCACAGACTTAATTCGCGGCGAAGTCTCTTTTGATTTAGATGAAATGTTGGGAGATTTTGTTATTCAGCGGGCGGATGGGACGCCCACGTTTCATCTGGCTGTGTGTGTCGATGACGGCCTGATGAAAGTGACCCATGTGATCCGCGGGGAAGATCATTTGTCAAATACGCCGAAACACATTTTGCTTCTCGAAGCCATGGGATTTAAGCCGCCTCAATATGGGCATCTTTCTTTGATCCATGGGGAAGGTGGCGAGCCGCTTTCGAAGCGTTTAGAATCCGTATCGGTTAAGGAATTCAGGAGAAAAGGAGTCCTCCCGCATGCCCTTGCCAATTATATTGCCCTTTTAGGTTGGTCGCCTGGGACAAACCAGGAAATTTTCAAGTGGGAGGAGCTTCAGAAAGCGTTTGATTTAGCCCAAGTCAATAAACATGCGTCCACTTATGACTCGAAGAAACTCGATTGGGTGAACGGCCAACACTTGAGAAATTTAAGTGACGAAGAGTTTGCAAGACACGCGCTCGCTTATCTCAAGAGCGAAAAGCTTCTGAAGCATGACGAAACCCTTGTTCACAAGATTCTCCCCGTTTTTAAAGATAATATTGAGCGCTTCGCCAAACTTCCTGAACGGCTCGAAATTTTAAGCGACAGTTTTACCTATGAACACCAAGATTCCATCAAAAGCGAGGAAGCAAAAGAGATATTCCGTGCGGCATTAGATATTTTGAATGTAGGGGCGTCCCTTGTGGACGCCCGAAAAGGGCAGGCACAAGGCCTGCCCTTACAATTTGACGATTTCGCGAACCGACTCAAACCCAAAGTAAAAGCGAAAGGAAAAGCCCTGTTTATGCCTTTGCGAATCGCGCTCACAGGCAAAGAACACGGTCCAGAACTTAAGCGAATTTTTCCAGTTTTTGGCCTAGATCGCATCAAAAAGAGATTCGAACGAGCCCTCAGTGTATGATCCCACTACCTGCTTTTGGCCCGACGGGCCAGTTTTTTTATACAGGATTCCTACAAAAAACCTGCCTATGGCAGAAAGGCAGGTAGTGGGATGATCAAATTTTTTAATACGTTTTCCGCAAAATTAGAAGAATTTAAATCCTTGGCTGAAGGTCAAGTCAAGATGTATACCTGCGGGCCGACCGTTTACGATGATGCGCATATTGGGAATTTCAGAGCATTCGTGTTCGAAGATCTCCTGAGGAGATTTCTTGAGTACAAAGGTTTCAAAGTGATTCACGTGATGAATGTTACGGATGTAGATGATAAGACAATTGCGGGTGCAAATAAAAATGTAGAGGCGCGGTCGCCGCGCCCAATGGGCGGGGAAACCTCGCCCCTACAACGCCTTCACGAATTCACGCAGAAATATATCGACGCTTTTAATGAAGACCTGAAAATACTCAATATTTTACCGCCCACCAAACAGCCGCACGCTACACTTCACGTTCCCATCATGATTGATTTAATTCAAAAATTGATCGAGAAGAAAGCAGCTTACGTCAGTGACGGCTCAGTCTACTACCGGGTCGATTCGTTTAAGAATTACGGAAAACTTTCCAAAAAAGATCTTGAGAAAAATATCAAAGGGGCGCGGGTGGATCTCGATGAATATGAAAAGGAAGAGGGCTCTGATTTCGCGCTTTGGAAAAAAGCGCGCGAGGGCGAGCCTACCTGGGATTCGCCGTGGGGATTAGGTCGTCCTGGCTGGCACATTGAATGTTCTGCGATGAGCATGAAATATTTGGGCGAGACCTTTGATATTCACGCAGGAGGTGAGGATCTCATCTTTCCGCACCATGAAAATGAAATTGCTCAGTCCGAGGGAGCTACTGGAAAACAATTTGTTCGTTTTTGGCTTCATTGCAAGCATTTGCTCGTGAACGGCGAAAAAATGTCCAAGTCCAAGGGCAATTATTTTACGCTCAGAGATTTGCTTCAAAGAGGTTACGATCCCATAGCGATTCGGTATGCACTTTTGTCTGTTCATTACCGCCAGCAGCTTAATTTTACCTTAGAAGGACTTGGGGAAGCGTCAGAAGTCATAAAGAAATTGGATGATTGTCTCAACCAATGTATCACTCAAAAAGAGTTTCAAAAAGAAAAGACAGTATCTCCGTTAAAGCAAGTACTCGACGAAAAGTTAGATAGGATAGTAAAGCCTCTAGAAGACGATTTGAATGTTTCAGCTGCATTTGCTAATCTTTTCGACGCAGTTAAATCTATTAATAGCTATTTGAAAGCCAATCCTAACGACGGCGCTGGCGAAGGCATGGTAATCAATTTCTTTGATCATGTCGATCGCTTGTTCGGTTTCGATATTGTTCCATCTGAAAGACCATCACCTGAAATAATCAGAATTCTTATAGAATATGAAAATCTTAGAAAGTCTCGGGATTTTTCTCGTTCAGATTCTATGCGTAAACAAATTGAAAAATATGGTTGGCTTGTCAAAGATGGTAGACCAGGAGAACCTTCAACATTGAAAAAGAAGCGTAGGGTGTGGGATCAATGAAAAAAGGAATCTTCATTACTTTTGAAGGAGGGGAGGGAGCGGGGAAGAGTACGCACATTCGTTTTGCAGCTTCTTATTTCAGAAGGAAAGGACGAAAGGTTCTTCTTGTGAGAGAACCAGGCAGCACTCCAATTGGAGAACAAATTCGGAACGTGCTTCTACATCCAAAAAATAAAGCGATGTCTGTAGGAACCGAACTCTTTCTTTACCTCGCGGCGCGTGCCGAGCTTGTGAAAGAAGTGATCGAGCCTGCGCTTAAAAAAGGTTGGGTCGTGATCAGTGATCGATTCGAAGATTCAACAATTGTCTACCAAGGTTATGCAGGAGGGATTCCCGTTTCTGAGGTAAAGAAAACAGCAAAACAGGCGCGGGGAAATTTGGTGCCGAGACTTACCTTCTTGTTGGATTTGAATGTGAAGAAGGGTCTTGGGCGAAGCGGGCGAAGCGACCGAATGGAAAAAAAGTCGCTTGCGTTCCACGGACGAATTCGCAGTGGATATCTCGCGCTTGCCCGTCAAAACCCAAAGCGATTTGCGGTCATTTCAAGCGCAGCCTCGAAATCAGAAGTCCAAAAGAAAATTAAAGCGAGGTTAGATCATGTTTTCTCCTAAATTGGTTGATCAAGAGGTGTTGAGTCAGCTGCATAAGCAGATTGAGACTAAACAGTGGGCGACGACTTATCTTTTTACGGGGAAGGAACTCGTCAGGAAGCGGGCGCTTGCGATCGCGTTTGCAAAGGCGCTTAATTGTGAGAGGGCGGGAAGCGGCGCATCTTGCAGTTGCACAAGTTGCAAGAAAATAGATGCAGGTACTCATCCCGATATAAAGTGGTACGGGACAGATGAAGAAGCGAATTCAATTAAGATTGCCGAAGTACGCGACTTTAAGAATTGGCTGAATCTAAAATCCTTCGAGGCCAAAGTCAAGGTGTTCATCTTTGATCAAGCCGAACGGCTGACGTCAGAAGCTCAAAATGCACTCCTCAAGAGCATTGAAGAGCCGCCACCTGGAAATGTGATTATTTTTCTTGTTCCAAATTTGAAGTCTCTTTTCGATACGATTTCGTCGCGTTCCGTGGAAATTAAAGTACCGCCCTTTGAGACCAAAGCAATTAAGAGCATCCTCGTGCAAGAAGGTATTGAAGAAAAAGAAGCCGAGTTTTTAGCGCGTGCCTCTCAAGGTGAATTAAGCGCTGCAAGGAAAGCACATGAAGCTCAATGGTTTCGCGATAAAAATCTTTGGATCGATGCGCTCGAGAAAGATCCAGTTCAATTTCTCGAGCAATTTCACGGCGCAACTCGAGGTGAAATCTCAAAAGTCATCGGGTTTTTAGTCGAATGGTTTCGAGATCTTTTGGTTTATCAGGCCGGTCAAGACGAGGAAAGCTTAATTCATATGGATCGCGCATCTTTAATCGAATCGATTGTCGCTCGCCATGATTTTGATTCGGTCATGGAGGCATTTGACGCTTTAAATCAATTCAAGAGGTCACTTGAGGACTATGCCAATCAGAAATTGGTATTAACCGAAACCGAAGTTTTACTCGAACGCTTTTTCAAGCTATGACAAAACCTTACTACATTACGACGCCGCTTTATTATGTGAATGCAAGCCCGCACATCGGGCATGCGTATACCAATATTTTGTGCGATACGTTCGCGCGTTTTCATAAGCTTTTGGGCGAAGAAGTGTTTTTTATGACCGGCACAGATGAGCACGGGACGAAAATCGACCGAGCTGCCCGAGATCAGAAAAAAGAACCCAAGGCGTATGTGGATGAGATGATGCCAAAATTCAAAGAGCTCTGGAACATTTTGGGGATTGAATACGATTATTTTATTCGCACGACGGATGTGAATCATAAAAAAGCAGTAGGCAATATTCTCCGTGACCTCGAAGCAAAAGGCGAAATTTACAAAGCGAGTTACAAAGGCTGGTACTGCGTTCCCTGCGAATCTTTTTGGACGAAGCTTCAGCTTGTGGAAGGCAAATGCCACGATTGCCACCGCGAAGTTCAGGAACTTGAAGAGGAAAATTATTTCTTCAAGCTTTCCAAGTATCAGGATTGGTTGATTCAGTATATTAATGACAACCCTAACTTTGTACGTCCCGAAATGAGACGGAACGAAATTCTCGGGTTTTTGAGAGAGCCTCTTGAGGATCTCTGCATTACACGTCCGCGAACGCGCCTTGCGTGGGGAATTGATTACCCGACTTCAAAAGAGCACGTGGTGTACGTGTGGTTTGATGCGCTCATTAATTACGTGAGCGGCGTGGGTTTCACGATCGATGAAAAGAAATTTAAGAAACTTTGGCCTGCCGATGTTCACATGGTGGGAAAAGATATTCTCCGTCATCACACGGTTTATTGGCCCATTATGCTGAAAGCAATGGGAGTCGAAATGCCGAAAACAGTGCTTGCCCACGGCTGGTGGACGATGGCGGGGACAAAAGTTTCCAAATCGAGGGGAAATACGGTTGATCCCGTCGAACTTTCCAAAAAGTATGGCGTAGATGCCTTCCGTTATTTTTTATTAAGAGAAGTTACGCTTGGTTTGGACGGTGCTTTCTCGGAAGATTTACTCGCTGAGCGTTATACGAGCGACCTTGCCAACGATCTTGGCAACCTGTGGTTTCGGTTGGCCTCTATGGTAGATAAATATTTTGAAGGCCGAATTCCCGATGTGGGGGCGGGTTTGAAACCCGCCCTTATAAATGAATTTTCGAATTTTTACGAAGAAGTAACGTCCGCAATGAAAAATTATGATCCCAGAACTGCGTTGAACATAATTTGGAAAAAAATCACCGTGCTCAATCAAATGATTGAGGAGAAAAAACCCTGGGTACTTGCGAAAGATCCTAAGCGGAAAAGCGAGCTTGCCGAGGCCCTGTGTCTTTTGGCCGAATGGCTGACTCACGTTGCCGTTCTTTTACTTCCTTTTATTCCAGGGACAGCTCAACAAATTCTCAAGCGACTCAAACTTAAGATAGAATGGATGATTAAGTCGGGAGAGGAATTTTCAAAACCCTTTCTGAAACCAGGTGTTTCGGTGGAACGGGGTGAGGCGCTGTTTCCGCGTTTGGATGAGAAAGAAGCAGCTCAGCATTAATTTATGCCCCTCATTGATACGCACGTCCATCTTCACTTTCCCGAATTCCAATCTGATTTAGACCAAGTGGTTGAGCGCGCGCGGACTCAAGGGGTCAAATTTTTTGTCAATATCGGAACAGACCTTGCCTCTTCTCGGAAGTCAATTGAACTCGCCGAGCGTTTTGATTTTGTTTACGCGACGGTCGGTATCCATCCCCATGATGTAAAAGACCAAACGCCTGAGGAGATGTGCGAACTTGCCGGCCTTGCGAAACATCCGAAAGTCGTAGCGATTGGGGAAGTAGGCCTTGATTTCTATCGGAATCTTTCGCCTGAAAATGTTCAACGGAAATTCATCGTTCAATTTTTCGACATGGCAAAACAAGCGGATCTTCCGCTTATTCTCCACATCCGAGACGCTTATCAGGAAATGATCGGACTGCTTAAAAGCCATTTTAAGCCGCCCATTCGAGCTGTAAGTCATTGTTTTTCGGGAACGTGCGACATTATGGAAAAACTGCTTGATCTCGGACTTTACATCTCCTTTGCCGGGCCGGTGACCTATAAGAAAAACGACGCTCTTCGGGAAGTTGCGCGCGCTTGTCCTCTCGAGCGGATTTTGATGGAAACAGATGCCCCGTTTCTTGCGCCTCAAGATCATCGCGGAAAGCGGAACGAACCTGCGTTCCTGGTTGAGACTGCCAGACGGATTGCAGACCTCAAAGGCATTTCGATGGAGGAATTGAGCG
>JACOVU010000030.1 GCA_016177155.1 Candidatus Omnitrophota bacterium
CTCAGGTAATTTTCGGTAATGCTTTCTCCGATAATTCGATTACTTTTCGCAACACCCTCTGCGCGTGCAACTGCAATTTCAGCGTCCTTCTTTGCTTTTTGAAGCTCAAATTCTTTCTGCAGGGCTTCCTGCTCTGTCTTTAATTTTATCTCAATGCTTTGTGAGAAAGCGAGCGGGAGCCTCACATCCCTCAAGAGAACGTCCTGAATCATAATCCCGCGCTCATCTAATTTGCTTTTTAGAAAATCAAGGATCTTTTTCCCGATCTCATGCCTTCCCTCTTCGCTATAGAGCGCTTTGACGGGGTAACCGCTTACGGTATTCCGGATGGATTCACGAACATAAGGCTCAAGAACTGTCACTGCATAGTTTGTCCCGATCGTCTTTCTGACCGACACCGACTTATCCCTTGGTGTATTGAACAGAATAGAAACATCGAGTTGCGCAATCAGGCCCTCAGAAGATGGAACGGCTGCTGTCTCTTTGAGTTCCTGGGTCTTCACGTTCCAAATCTCAATCCAGGTAAAAAGCGGAATGTAAAGATGCCAGCCTGTGCTGAGCGGCTGATCTTGAATTCTGCCAAAATCGGCTTTCACCCCCGTTTGGCCATCTTCCACCACGGCAACTCCACATCCTGAAACACCAATCAAAATCAACAACACAAACAAAACAGAAATGTACTTGTTCACAGTTTTTCTCCTTCGTTTATTTATTTTTGATTTCGCTCACAACAAACATTTTCTGGCCAAAAATATGATCATTGGCAAAAATCCGAAACTCATATTGCCCGGGGTGTGGAAACCTGAGGCCTTTCAAATTAAAAACAAGTTCATGGCTTGAAAGCGGATCGTCAATATGAACGGCTTCGGGCGCTTCGCAATTGGCAACCACCACCTCCGTATGTAGATCTCCAAGCTCAAGACGAAATCGGTAATCTCCTCTCGCATCGGTGAGCTTAACATAAACACTTAAGGAATGATGGACGGCGGGAAATTGATGGGCCCCAATGTTCTCGAATATTCCAACTAGACTCTTCTTATTTGTTCCGTGCTCAGTCAACACTTGATCGCAGATGAGCATCGCATTGGTTTTCGGTATCGGTAAACTCATAATGTGGCAGTATACCTTCTTTGCTCGCAAGACTCAACTCTATGTTAGAATCTGTCCGTCTAAAGGGAATTTAGAATGGATACCAACTTGAAGCACGCTCTGGAAGAACTTAAGAAATCAAAACACATAATCGCTTTCACGGGAGCGGGCATTTCACAAGAGAGCGGCATCCCCACCTTCCGTGGATCGGGGGGCGGCTTTTGGCGCAATTTTCGACTAGAGGAAGTGGCGACACCTCAAGCCTTCCTAAAAAATCCGAGACTCGTGTGGGATTTTTACCTGGAGCGAAGAAAGCTCGCCAAAGAAGTTCAGCCGAACGCGGCACACAAAGCCTTTGCAGCCTGGGAGAAAATATTTCCGTTCGTGGGAGTTGTCACCCAAAATATCGACGGCCTTCACGAACAAGCAGGAAGTCGGAACATCCAAGAACTTCATGGCAGCCTTTGGCGATCAAAATGTAGCCGCTGCGGGAAGACCGTTCAAGACTTGAATCTTACTTACTCAGAACTTCCGCACTGCCGTGACTGTGGTGGGCTCATGCGCCCCGATATCGTATGGTTCGGAGAAGAACTTAATCCAAATACGATCAATCAAGCCCTAGAGTGGATGCGAAAAGCCGACCTGATTTTCGTCATTGGCACTTCAGGTGTAGTAGAACCTGCGGCCAGTTTTGTACGCGGTGCGAAACGTTACGGGGCTTTTATCGCAGAGGTGAATGTTGAAGAAACTGCGTTGACTTATGTTGCTGATCTATTCCTTCGTGGAAAATCGAGTGAAATTTTTTCTAGCCTTTCAGAAGCCATTACTCAACCAACTTAATTTCTCCGCGTTTCGTTTGTTTCACTTCGAGGAGCGCTTTGTCCGCCAAATCGACGGCGGTAAAAACCTTATCAAATTTCTTGGGATCAACCTTAATCGCGCCTACACTGAGTGAAACTTCGAGATTCTTGATGGTTTGAACAATTTTCATATTTCGAATTGCTTCTTGTACTTCCTGAATCCGTTTGAGGAATACTTCTTTATCCGCTTTGTCAATAATAATCATAAATTCATCTCCACCGTAACGACCTAGAAAGCTATTGACCCTCAATTTTTCCGTTAACGTTTTTGCCACGGCGCGAATGACCTCGTCTCCCATCCGATGGCCAAAAGTATCATTGATTCGCTTGAAATAGTCGATATCTACAATGGCGAGATAAAAAAATGACCCCTCTTCCCTACAGCGTTTAACTTTGTCGGTCAAGATTTCAAAAAAATATCTGCGGTTATAAATTTTAGTGAGGTCGTCGATCTTCGACATCTCATCAGCCCGACGATAGAGGAGTGCAAGTTTCCTGTTCATTTCTTCTAACTTTCGTTCGCTTTCCTTAAGGGTCTCATTCCTCACAAAACCATAAAAAAATTCAGATGCATAAAATTTGGTGACCAAAGCCAAATAAACCAAGGTAATCGTCATTAACGTCATCGAGTAAACGTAACCCCCTAAACTCCAATGGGGGGGATTGGCCAAAGTGGCAATCGTATAAAGAATAAGAGAAGCGCTCCCTACCAAAACATGGTGTCGATAATAAAAGCTGTTGGCAAAAAACCAAGCCCACATACTTTGAATAATTCCTTCATAATACCGCCCAGAAGCACCTTCGGTTTTGTAAATCACGAAACACAGAAAAGCTACATTAGAGAGCGCTCCAAGATCAACCAACCAAACGATAGAGCGCTTGAAGCGCTCAAAACGACTCAACACATAAAGACATAAAAACAGAGTGCACGTTAGAATACGCATGATGAGTAACGACCATTGGTGCTCGGGTGGGAAAATGTTCTGATCAACATAGCTAAAAACCATTAAAAAAACAGATCCAATGGGAACGAGAACGCTCACCCTAAAGTGCATGATCTTCTGAGTCAGTTCCTGATAAGCAGCTACCACTTTCGGGGAGATCGTTTCTCGATTAAGGCGAGAGGTCTTTGGCATATTGTTATACGAGAAGTCTTACTTCCTCCTCCTTTTTCTTATGACTACATAATTGTACCCCACCCTAACCAGAAAGCAATTTCAAAAAGGAAGAGGTTGGAGAAGCGAATGACGAATGAATAATGGAGATTAAGTAGCTTGAGGGAGCGTCATCCAGGGGACTTTCTTAAAACCGCCGCTGAGAAACATGAAAACCAATCGTCTTTTCAATCGAAGCCAGGGACTTTTCATTCCCCATCTGTAATATTGATGCCGAACTCGATAGGTCAAAAGATCAATCTGGTAAATATGAGGACTGTAACACACTGGGTTTCTCCCAGTTAAAATTTTAACCGCTTCGCTTGCAGTTAAAGCCCCCACCAGCATTAAGCCAGGGGCAACGCTTGCGGCCCGTCGCGTTTCAAAACTGATCGCCTTTGGTTTGATATACTTAAGACAAAGCAACGAAGGCGAAAGGCCGAAGCTAAGCGCAAACTTTTTTTCTATCTCAGTCATATCCTCTTGTAAATCAAAATAATCTTCGTAACGCATCCCATCGGGCGCAAAGGTAATGACAGAAGCCCCAAACCCTAAAGGGCAAGAGGTAATGGCGGTAAGCTGCTTTTCACGGCTTCTCTGAAACAGGGTAAGCTTTGCTTCTTGTTCGAAGTAATCAATCCCATCGATCACGAGATCGACGCCATCAAGAAATGCATCTACATTCTCTCTCGTAATGCGGGATGGAAACACGTCTACTCTTGCCTCAGGATTAATGGACAGAATCCGATCATGAATCACCTCAGTCTTAGGGCGACCCAGAGTATCTTTAAACGCTCCTGCTTGGCGGTTCACGTTCGAAATCTCAAACGTATCAGGATCGGCAATCTTAAACTGGCCTACGCCGAGACGCGCTAAAGCATCTACTTGATATCCTCCTGCTCCGCCAAGCCCTGCTACCGCCACGCAAGAAGTTCGCAAACATTCCTGTTCTTCCGCTGAAAGCCAACCGATATTTCGATCAAAAGCTTCTTGGTAATTAAAAGGTCGATTTTGGTTTAAGTTCATCTGCCCCTCCTTGATCAGAAAAAATGTCATGACTCGATTGTAAGTAACTTTGAAGAATAAAGAGATCCTCGTCTGGCAGTGGTTTTGCTTCTTCGAAAAGGCGTTTCAGAATTTGCATATCCCAATGGGCAGGCTTTGTTCGGAATAAATTTGGATTGGATTCCTTTAAAAAAAATGTTTGGACTGCCTGATTCTTAAAACGAGGATCACAAAAGTGAGGAATATCCAAATGCATTGGAATCGCTGGATGCGAACGCACGATAGAATAAGCTTTGACGGTTCCAATTGGCTGAAACGTTAAGGAGCGATAAAGAAGCTCATGTTTGGGATGAATGGTAATGACAAGATCCGTCACGCCAGCGAAACGCGCATAGTTAAATAAAAATCGGAAAAGATTAAAAATCGTTCCGATTTTGGTCGTATGCTTTCCAGCACTTCTTTTTCCGCTGATTCCCTTGCGTGAACTCGCAAGCAAACTAATTTCTGCAAGATGCCGTCCTTCCGATCGAATCGCGTTGATTTCATCTCGAAACAAAGTTTCCATCGGAAGTCCACAGGAAGAATCTAAGATGACAGATGCCGTACCGAAAACTTGAGACATGTTCCGGTCTAAGAAAAGAAAGGTCCGTGATTCCGGCAACAAACAAAAATAAGTGTAATGTATCTTTGAAAACTTTTCGTTACAATATCCACGAGACAGATATTCTTGATAAACCAACTGATAAGCTTCCCTGAGTTCTTCAAAGCTTTGCGCAATTCGACAATCAAAGAGTTCAGGTTGAATAACAGTTTTCAAACAGATTTTGTCAGCAAATGATTGAGACTCGGGGATCATCCCAACCACCTGCTTTTCTGCCGTTTCACAGGGTCATATTTCGAAAGAAACGGCAGGATTTCCTTCCCAAATAAAAGAGCGCTTGGTCTTAAGTCAACGCGCTCTTGTAAAGCAGGTGGTGGGATCATATTTAGAGCATTTTCCTCTCAGCACTACGTTCAACACGGATCTATATTGACTAACTGCTCAGGTTTTACCCCGCTTAACAAACGTGAAACCCCCTCTAAGAGTCTTTCAAAATTGAGGGGTTTGCTGTAGAGAACATATTGCCCCGCTGAATTTTGTTTTTGAGAATGTTCTTCAATGAGGGCGGTCACAAAAATGACAGGAACTTTAGCGTCAAACCTAGCCTCTAAAAGGTCGTGGTAAATTTCGGTTCCCAATTTACCATTAAGCCAAATGTCTAAAATGATAAGGTCAGGCTTGAAAGCAAGAGCTTTTTCCCAAAACTGACTTCCATTGCTGGCTATTTCCACTTCGAATCCGTGCTTCGAAAGTTTAAATTTGAGCAAGGTAAGAATCGATGCTTCGTCGTCAACCACAAGAATTTTTTTCTTCACATTTCATTATATAAAGGCAAGTGGTGTGCCACAGTTGTCAAAAATGCTTGAAAACTTTTTTCATAGGGAACGAGATACGTAACGCGGGGGTGAGCAGATGATTGCGCTAGAGTAATGTCAGAAAAATCGGACAACCTTGTCAGAATGTCTCGCGAGGAACTGACAGATAGAAATCTAGACGATCTTTGCGTATTTCTTAATCTTGCGGTAAAAGGTATCGCGGCTAATCTGAAGAAGTTTGCAGGCTCTACTCACATTTCCACCTGCTTCTTCGAGCACTTTCTCCAAAAGCACTTTTTCTGTTTCGCCAATTACCTTTTCCCTGTGTTCTTCATAGCGCGTACCGTCATCGGCAGGAAGTAAAGAGGAAAAGATTTCGAGGGAATCAACGTCCGCTCCGGTAATAACGTGATGATTTCCTTTAATCAACATAAGCCGTTCGACAAAGTTCTCTAACTCGCGAACGTTGCCAGGCCAATCATATTCTATAAGCTTTTTAAGGGCGGCGTGTTCGAACCGAAGCTCTTCTTTTTGGTGGTGGTGTTTCCTGATAAAATACTGCAAGAGAGAGGGAATGTCTTCTTGTCGTTCCCGAAGGGGTGGAATGCGAATCGGAAACACATTGATCCGAAAGTAAAGGTCTTCGCGAAATTTCCCTTGGCCAACCAATTTTTTCAAATCGCGGTGAGTCGCCACGATAAAACGAGCATTGATCGGAATGACTCCGTTTCCTCCAACGCGTTCAATTTCCCGTTCTTGAAGTACCCGAACTAACTTAACCTGAAGAGACGCTGACAAATCACCGATCTCATCTAAGAAAATGGTCCCTCCATGCGCCTGCTCAAACTTTCCAATTTTCCTTGCAATGGCTCCCGTAAACGCGCCCTTTTCATGGCCAAAAAGTTCGCTCTCAAGTAAATGTTCTGGGATTGCACCGCAATTAACCGCGACAAAAGGACCTTCCTTTCCGAGTCCATTAAAATGAACGGCCCGAGCAACGAGTTCCTTGCCCGTTCCGCTTTCGCCTTCAATTAAAACATTGGCGTCGCTTTTCGCTGCAATATCAACCCCTTGAAAAACTTTTTGCATCGCCCGGCCTTTACCAACAATGCTTTTGTACTTATACTTATCCCCTAACTCCCTTTTCAAAGTTGAAACTTCTTCTCGAAGGCGGACGTGATCAAACACATGCTTTACCTTTGCGTCCAATTCAGGAAAGGCCAAGGGTTTCTCAATGAAATCATAGGCACCCAACTTCATACAATCGACCGCCAGTTTCACATCTGCATGGGCACTAATCATCATCACTTGGGTTTCTGGGGCAATTCTCTGTAACTCCCTGAGAACCTCAACACCACTCATGTCGGGCAAACGAATATCTAGTAGTACGAGACGGGACCGATGGATTCGCACAAAATCGATCGCGCCCCCACCTCGAAATACGCAATGAGTTGAATAGCCTCGCTTTTTGAGATGGAAATCAATCAGGTTGGAAATTTTCTTATCGTCGTCAACGACAAGAATGATATCGTCGTTCATCAGGCATTCGTTGTAACCCAAGGCGAGTCTTTGGTCGTCTCCGATGGAGTGCCTTGTGGAAGAAAAACGGTAAAGGTAGAACCGCTGCCCTCTTGGCTTCTGATCCGCACATCGCCTTGGTGCGCTGCAACAATCCGCTTCACCAACGTGAGGCCAAGTCCTGTACTTTCTTCGTCTTCGGCTCCTACCTTTTCAATATGTTGAAATGGCTCAAAGATGCGGGCTAGATCTTCTTTTTTAATTCCAATTCCTGTATCTTGAACGTTGATTTGAACGCCAGTTTCATAATTTCTTGCATAAACCTTGATCTTGCCTCCTTTGAGGGTGTACTTAATGGCGTTGCTGACAAGATTATCCATCACTTCCCGCACTTTATCTGCATCACAGTAGATCTCTTTTAAATGGATATCCGTCTCAATGTCTAAAGTAAGGCCTTTTTTGTTTGCTTGGGGCTTAAAAATTAAAACTTCTTCTCGGAGAAGATCTCCCAAATTGGTCAATTCTTTATCCATTTTAACCTGGCCAGATTCAATCTTGGAAATATCAAGAAGCTCATTGAGCAAGCGATGCAAACGATCGGTAGACTCCTTCACGTAACCCAGAAATTCCTTCTGCTTCTCATTAATGGGGCCTACTTCATCTTGCAAAACTGCTTCCACATATCCCTTAATCGAAGTCAGCGGAGTTCGAAGCTCATGAGAAGCGGCCGAAATGAAATGCGATTTCATGGCGTCCAGCTCTCTCAACTGCTGGTTGGCTTTTTTAAGCTCTCGAGAGGAGTGATCTAACTCCTCGTTAGAACGCGCGAGGTCTTGGACGGCGTCTTTAAGTTTTTCTTCCACTTCCTTACTCTTCGTAATATCCACCCCTGTCGCAATGATGTGAACCACGGTGCCGTGGCGACTGAGTAATACGGTATTCGACCATGCAATAACACGCTGGCTTTTATCTTTCGCAACCCAATGACTCTCATAATTAGTAGGAAATTGTCCCGCTAAAAGTCTGGCAAAAATCACCTTTATCTTTTCCACTTCTTCAGCCACTAAAAAGAGGTCCCAAAATTTTTCTCCTCTGACTTCATCTGCTTTGTAACCGCTCGTCTGTTCACAAGCACGATTGAATCGGGCAACCCGCCCCTCCGTATCAAGAATCATCACCAGTGCACTCGCCGTATCCAAAACAGCGGAAACGAAATTTCGTTCCTGATTCAAGGCTTCCGCCACTTGTTTTGATTCGGTAATGTTCACCATAACACCCCTGAGTTTCGTGGCCTCGCCATTTTCAACTACAACCGTCACCATATCCCGAAGCCAAATCGTTTGACCGTCTGTTGTAATCATACGGTATTCAAATTGATTCGCTTCCTTTTTCTGAGCTACTTGAGCACGGAACGCAACCGCTGCTTCACGGTCTCCTCCATGAATATGATCCTGCCAGAAAGTTGGCTCTTGAAACCAAGTCTCGACAGGATAACCCAGGATTCGTTCGGTTTGCTGGCTGATAAAAGAAAACCTCGAGGCGGCAAGATCAAATTCCCAAACAATACCGTCGATCGAATTGACGAGGGTCAAGAAATTCTCCTGAGTTTTCCTTAAGAACTCTTCCCGCTTCTTAATCGTATCCAACTCGCTTTTTAACGCTTCGCTTAATTGTGTAATCTCCTTGGTTCTTTCGCGAATTCTTTTTTCCACCTGCTCATGGACCTCGCGAAGCGCCTCTTCAGCGCGCTTCCGCTGAACCACGGAACCCAATTGGGTCGTTACGGTCGTCACTAAATCAACGAGTCGTTTATCCTGAGATTTGGAATTACTGAGCAGAAAAACCACCACGGCCAACACTTGGCCATCCACCACCATGGGAACCCCTAAAGCGGCCTTCACCCCAGCTTCTTGTGCGATTTGGATGGGGAAGAAACTTGCTTCTGAAATAAGCGAAACGTCGTCAATCCATTCCGCTTCTTTAGAAATCCATACCCGACCTGGAAGTCCTAAGTTTGGCGGGAATCGAAGTTCGCGACTAATCCTGTGAAATTCTTCAAATTGGTCTCGTCCATACCAGGAAGGACCACATTCTAAAACTTTTCCATCCGAACGCGGAATCCAAACCTCACCATAGTCCCATCCTGCAACCTCGCAAATCTTACGGATGGCGATTTCAAGCGCCGAATGAAAATCCGCCGTCTTCCCAAGATCCTGCATAATCATTGGAATGAGGCGAAGCTGCTCTTCCGCTCGTCTCTGTTCGGTAATATCTTGTCCATGGATGAGAATTCCATTCACATGGGGATAACGAAGCAAATTCCTCACAGAAATTTTGAGAACCCGCCATGAACCGTCTTGATGACGAAATCTCAAATCAAAGGTTTGGAACTCGACCGTTTCTCGGCGGCGGGAAATCAACTCTTTTGCTTTAGAAACGTCGTTCGGATGGATCAATCCCGTAAGGTTCCCGCCAATGAGCGACCCTTGTCGATAGCCGAGAGTGCGTTCAAGCGAAGGCCCCATAAAGCGGAATTTTCCTTGCCCGTCCAAAATAATAAGAAGCTCTGAACTTCCTTCCATTAAGGTTTGGAAATAGGTTTCTTTTTCTTCAAGGCTGGCGCGTACTTTATCACGCTCTGTAACGCGACTCTCAATCAGCTTAGGAATAAACCACCAGAGAGCACTGATGGCGAAGAGAGCCGAAATGGCAGCCACAACTTTGACAATTCCTTCAAGGATATAAACTCGATGCCAAGGAGCTAAAAACCTGAAGACATGAATCACCCCTCCTAAAATGCAAAAGAGGGCAAAAGACACCAATACCCAACGAAACTTTAAGTCCTTTTGAGTTCTCAGATAGTAAAAGAGGACGACGGGAACCAAAAAATAAGCGAAAGCAATGAGTAGATCAGTCGCGGCATGAACCCACAACATCTCAGGGAAAGATGAGAACGAATGATCAAAAAAAGATTTCAGCATGGTCATTCTCCGATCTTGGTTTCGCTGGCTCTTAACATAAGGGAGGGTATTGTAGCACTTTTTCTAAAAGAGGGAATAAATTTCACGGAGAATCAATCCGCCTTTTGGGAGAAAAGAGGCTTAAACTGGCCGTAGCCTTCCTTTTCCAAATCCTTCGCGGGGATAAACCGAAGCGCAGCGGAATTAATGCAGTAACGTTTTCCCATCGGATGAGGTCCGTCATCAAACACATGGCCCAAATGGCAGCTCGCTCCTTTGCTCCGAACCTCGGTTCGTTCCATCCCAAGTTTACGATCTTCTCGCTCCATCACATTCTCGGGCATGAGAGGTTTCGTAAATGATGGCCACCCTGTTCCCGAATCAAATTTGTCCAGAGAGCTGAACAAAGGCTCACCCGTAACGACATCGACATAAATCCCAGGTTCTTTGTTGTTCCAAAATTCGTTCTGAAAAGCAGGCTCTGTCCCTTCTTCCTGCGTCACGTGGTACTGGAGGGGGGTAAGTTTAGCTTTGAGTTCTTGTTTTAACGACTTTTTCTCTGACACGAGAGTTCCTCCTTGAGCGAAACCGAATCCCATTACCCCATACCATAGAAACAGGATGATTAGGAATTTTATCATACCTTAGGTGTTTTCGCTTTTTCTTTATCTTCTTCTTCAATTTCGCGGTAGATGTGTTCTAACCGCCACTTTTCGATTCGGCAAACGGCAGAATAAGGACAATAGGGTACGCAATCTCTTGGGCGAACAGGAATTTTGATCTGTTCAATTGCTTCAACGAATCTTTCTGCAAACGACACCGAACGCTCGAGACAAGACTCAAATTCTTTCTCGTCTAAGGAAACGCCTTTTCGAGTGCTGACACCCGCTTGTTTCAAATGATCCCGATGATGAAACCCGCTTGACTTAGCTGTCGCGAGCGAATAAAGGTGGCCCCCCAAAGGCAAAAGTCCCAGCTTTTCCCGTACTGCAATTAAATAAAGCGGCAGTTGAAGTGCTGTGCCGTTAGCCAGTGAATGAAATTGAAACGGTTTTCCTGTCTTGTAATCAATGACGAGCGCAAATCGCTCATGAGGATCAAGATCGATTCGGTCTATTTTCCCGCGAAACACCATCGTTCGACGAACCCCTTTTAAAACTAAATCCCGAAATTCATATTCAAAATATCGCGGAATAAGCCCTGCAATCGGCGGTTTTCCTTCTAGGAGCTCAACCTTTAAGATTTGAACAATCCATTCCTCCATTTTTTTTCGTTCAAGTTCAATCTTGTAATAACGATCTCCCTGAAGAGGCTCTTCCTGCCAGAGTTCCCTAAGCCTCTGCAAAGCATGGGCCACCGCTTCTTCAAAACGAGGAGGCCGTTTTCGTTCCCCTTTCCAACGGAAAAAATCTTCCAAGGTATCATGAAGGATCGTTCCCCGCCGTCTAATGTCGACTCCTTCTGCTTGAGACTCTAACTGAAGAACCCGGTTTGAGAAATAACGGTAAGGACATTCAGCATATTCTTCAATGGGGGTAGGACTCCACATCCCTTTCTTGGGAAGAAAACTAGGTTTTATGCGTTCATCTATAATCATCCCTTCAATGGGCTCAAGCAACCGCTGAATAAGTGATTGAAAGCGTGGGACTGTTATTAAATGATTGTACAGAGCGAGGCTCACACGATCTTCACGATGATCCCATCTGCCCCAAAGACCGAAAACCACATGGTTTTCCGCTTCTTCCCTGATGGCGACTTCATCCCAGGATGGAAGAATGTCTGTGATCGGCTGTTCTTTAACCGCAATCTCGCCCTTGAACAGTGCACGTACTTCATCCACATAGAAGGAAGGAAGTGCTTCCTTCCCCTCCAAATTGAAACGAGGATAAGTAAGAATCAAGTGCTCACTGGCACGGGTAACTGCCATGTAGAAAAGAAATCTCTCAAGCGCCTGGCGCGGAAGCCGTTCCTTCAAGACTTCCCCGTGTTCATTGAGCGTGCGACGTTCCAAGTCTGAAAAAATGGGATCTTCCCTGATCTGCACAGGAAATTGTTTCTCAAGCAGCCCCGCTAGGAAAACGACTTTGTATTCCTTCTGCCGCGCGAGGGACACGTTATAAATCTGGATTCTATTCTTATCACGACTGTGAACCGAATAAAGATCCACCTCCATCAATGCAAGAAGTTCGCGGATGAAATCCTTCGTGTCTGTAACGTGCCACGTTCGAGTTTTTGTCCTCACCTCATCCAAAAGGAGGAGAATTCGCCTGGCTGCCTCCCGATCCATCCGGATTTTTTCTCCCATCGAATCTGGAAAATCGAGAAGCCCAAAATGACTCATCACTTTTTTTGCCCAGGAAGCAAAAACCTCAGCCGATCGAATCTTAAGAAACTCATCTTCAAAGCGAGCGATCTCTTGGAATACTTGGGATTCAGGGAAACTTTCAAGCCAGTACGTTCGATCTCGAAATACACCCTTTTCAAGCGCGCGGAGTTCCAGTTCGCAAACAAGTTCATAATCCCGACGGACATAACTCGACTTCAAAAAATTGAACATATCTTCACGCGTCCAATCGCTCAGAAGAATTTTGAGAAAACTGGAAAATGTGGAGGCAAGTGGACTTGTTCTCAAGCGGAATCGCTCATGAATTTCATAAGGAATCCCGAATTTCCGAAATACGCTCTGCAAGGTAGGAAGATAAGGATCAGTCGTTCGAAATAAAACCGCAATATCGCTAAAATGATAATCATGAGCCCTTACCAAACGTTTGATTTCGCGAGCAATCATTTCCATCTCACCTAAAAACCCTGTGGCTTCAAAAATCTGAATGGCGGAACTGGAGGCAATCTGACCGATCCTTCCTTCCTTAAAAATATTTTTCTCAAGATGCGAGAGCGCTTGATTCTGAGCCCGATGGTTTTTCCCATCGATCCATTGTTTCACAAATCCCATATCCTCAAGAGCTGACTGAGTTTCAGAAACAATTTGAAAAAGAGAACTCCTCATCGGATCTTGATCTAGAGTCAGCGTGATCACCACTTGGTCTGAATGTCTGGTGAGGAACTCGATAAAGGCGAGTTGCAGCTTCGAAAAATCAGAAAATCCATCGATCCAAACGGCTTTAAGCTCGGGTGCCTGAAACTCTCCTCGACTCAAACCGGCGTCAAGTAGCTCGAGAGAATCACGCTGGTCAATGAGGTTTCTTTTCCTAAGCTCTCCGTCGTAAGCTTTATAAATGTGGACGAGATCGTCATATTTAAATGCAAACTCGGGAAAACGTTTCTTAAGCTCTTCCAGCTTTCTTTCAAATTCACTAGGACGAACTAGATATTCTTTAAGTTCAATGATCATCCGCCCCGCGAGTTCGAGGAATCCAGAAGTTTGAAGTCCCCTCTTAAAATAGTTGAACTCCAACTTTGAAAATACTTCTTTCAAAATCAAAAGGCGCGTGACATCGGTCGCATAGTCCAGACCGCCGAGCTTTAGAAATTCGCGCAGCGCTCGGTCAAAAGTGGTGATGCGCCTTTGGAAGAATCCTGGCAATCCACGTCTTAAAATCAAATCAATGGTTCGTGCACGATGTTCAGCGGTAGGAAGGATAAAAAGGAGATCGTCTCGTAACTCTGGGAACTGTCCCTGGGGACTGTCCCTGGGGACTGTCCCCCATTTTAAGGCTTCTTCAAAAGCTTCGGTACAAGCCTCCGTCTTCCCGCAACCTGCAGGACCTGCAAGAAGAATAAGGTTTGGTTTCGAGTTTTGAATCACGTTCCGCGGTAGGTTGCAAATGAACTTTCGGTTTCCCAAAGCGTGACGCGCATGACGGGAAGTTTTTGAGATCTTGTGTAATCAAAAATAAGCCTGGCGATTGATTCAGCCGTTGGATTTTCATCCATCACATAGAAACGCTCTTTTTTCTCCTTAAGAAGCGGAATTAAGGGATCGTCCTTTCTGAGGAGCATCGTATGGTCCAGCGTTCGATCGATCCAATCTTTAATAGCATTCTTAATTTCCGAGAAATCGACCACCATTCCCCGGCCATCCAGCTTTTCACGTTCGAGCTCAACTTCCACTTTTCCGTTGTGACCGTGGAGGTACTTACACGGCCCATCATAATTCATAAGACGGTGGCCATAGCAGAAATAGATCTCTTTGGTGACGGTATACATCTTAATCGTTTCGCTTCAAACGGGGCGTGAGTGTCGTGGTGCTCGTGAATAATGGATTGTGTTGAGAGAGCTGAACATCATTGGAAAAAGTGGGCGACTGATTGAGTCCGTAACCTGTTCTCGCGTTATAAGCTCCGTTCCAACCCAGGCGTTCTGAGTTTAAACGGCCGGGAATCGGAATGTTCTGTTGAAGGCTTGCTCCGCTTACTCCAGCATTCAGAGAAGGTCCGCTTCCGAATTGAGTGGAATAGCTGGGTGCAGATTGATGAAGGGCTCCTTGGGGATTCCCCTGCGCCAATTGGGTAAGAGCGCCTGTGCCCCTCTTGGCCCACTCGTCATAAGCCTCGGCAAACACAGAGTGCGGCATGGTAAAAAGGTAGGCAATGGTAAGAACAGCAAAGCCGAAATTCTTGATCATACGTTCACCGGTACGTGATTCTAGGGTACAGGAAATTATGAAAAGTTACAAGAGGTTACTCCGTAACTGAAGTGAGAAATTTCCCTTTTAAAAAAGAGATTTATCCATACTATATACGATACAGATCGTACCTATGGCGGATCAAACCCAATTACTTCAATTCCTGGTTTGCAGGGACTTTCGTGAGGAAAAGCAGGATTTCTTCACTGCCGAATCCGTCCACAGTAATATCTATGTCCATCGCTTCCCCGCCACCCTGAAAAACTTTTATGTGGTCACTTGCTGGCGAAAGGACGAAAAATTTCATAAGGAAGTGATCGAATTTGAAACAGCTTATGGAGAAGTGATCCGAACCGCCCATACGGATATCGAGCCCATTAGTGATAGCGTCCTTTTTCGCTGGCACAAACATCCCTTTCCAGAGGATTTTAAAATTAAAGAGTCAACCACGCTCACGGTTCGGGTTTATCTCGACAACCAACCCCGGTTTGAATCCTATCTCCTCATCGAAAAGAAGAGTTAAGCTGACTTGTCTCTTAAGGAATTTCCCGATATACTGTGCCTCTTATGGCCAGGACTTTGTTCGAAAAAATTTGGGATCGACATGTCGTCACCATCTTACCGGACGGAACGGTACTGCTCTACATTGACCGTCATTTAGTCCATGAAGTAACCAGCCCTCAAGCATTTGAAGGACTTCGCCTTGCTCGCACCAAGGTCAGGCGGCCTGAACTGACATTCGCCACCATGGATCACAATGTTCCCACGGATGATCGTATGAACATTAAAGACCCGATCTCAAAAGCCCAAATCGAAGCGCTTGCCGAAAATGCGCGCGAGTTCGGAATTACGCTCTACGACCTAAAGAGTGATCAACAAGGTATTGTCCACATCATTGGACCAGAACTTGGGATTACCCTCCCTGGGACAACCATCGTCTGTGGCGACTCACACACCTCAACGCATGGAGCATTCGGAACGCTCGCCTTTGGAATCGGTACTTCTGAGGTAGAACACGTTCTTGCCACTCAGTGTCTTCGCCAAAAGAAACCTAAAACCTTCAAGGTTGAATTCAAAGGAAAGCTCAAACCTTGGGTCGCCGCTAAAGACATGATTTTAAAATTAATCGGTGCGATCGGCACTGCTGGCGGGACGGGCTATGTTTTGGAATATGGCGGTGAAGCGATTGGGCCGCTTTCCATGGAAGCGCGCATGACGGTTTGCAACATGTCGATTGAAGCGGGCGCTCGTGCGGGAATGATTGCGCCCGACGATACGACGTTTCAATACATTGCAAGTGGAAACCGACCCTTTGCGCCAAAAGGCAAAGCGTTTGATGAATCCGTGGCATTTTGGAAAACGCTTCCGACAGACCCCGACGCAAAGTATGACCGCGAACTTACCATTGATGCTTCTCTAATCACGCCTCAAGTCACTTGGGGAACAAATCCAGGCATGGTGATGGACGTTACGGGCCGCATTCCAGAACCGGACCAAGTTCCAGGTTATAGCCGAAAGGATGTGGAACAAGCGCTCAGCTATATGGGCTTAAAGCCAGGAACTCCGATTACGGAAATTAAAATTGATACGGTTTTTATCGGAAGCTGCACGAACGCTCGAATCGAAGATTTGAGAACGGCTGCAAAAATTTTTAAAGGCCGGAAAGTTGCGCCTCGTGTACGGGTTCTTGTTGTACCCGGTTCACAACAAGTTAAAAAACAAGCGGAATCTGAAGGTCTCGACAAAATTTTTAAATCGGCAGGAGCTGAGTGGCGTGAATCAGGTTGCAGCATGTGCCTCGGAATGAATCCCGATCAACTGAAACCGGGGGAACGTTCAGCGTCTACCTCAAACCGCAATTTTGAAGGTCGTCAAGGAAAAGGCGGACGCACACATCTCGTCAGCCCCGAAATGGCCGCTGCTGCAGCCGTTACCGGTCATTTTGTAGACATCAGGAGCTTGCCCCGTTAGAGATAACAATTCACTGGGAGAACCTTATGAAACACAATAAAAATAATAATCATTGCACTAGTTATCTAGATGATACGGAAACGCTGCGAGCGTTTCCTATCTCTAACGGGGCGGAGGCAATTTAAATGGAAGTGTTTAAAAGTCATCGAGGAATTATGGTCACACTCGACCGCGCGAATGTCGATACGGACCAAATTATTCCAAAGCAATTCCTCAAATCAATTCAGCGAACTGGCTTTGAGAAAAATCTCTTCCACGATTGGCGCTATCTTTCTGACGGAAAACCAAATCCTGATTTTCCGCTCAATCAGGAACGTTTTAAGAAAGCTTCTATTTTGGTAGCGCGTAATAACTTCGGCTGCGGTTCAAGCCGCGAACATGCCGTTTGGGCCATCCAACAATATGGCTTTAAGGCAGTCTTCGCACCTCGCGCCGAACGCAACGGAACGAGCATCCCTGCCTTTGCAGATATTTTCCGAAACAACAGCACGAAAAACGGGCTTCTCACTGTGGAATTAAAAGAGGCGGAGGTGGAAGAAATCTTTCAAATGGTGGACCGTTACACAGGTCTTGAGGCAACGGTTGATTTAGAACGCCAGCGCGTGACGCTTCATTTACCTGAGGAAATTTCATTTCATTTCGAAATTGATCCTTCCGTCAAAGAACACTTGGTCCGCGGCTTAGACGAAATCCGACAAACCTTGCAATTGGAACAGAACATCAAAGCTTTCGAAGACCGTCACAATACTCAAAGGTAAAAGCCCGTTCGCCTAAGAGCCCTGGCGAGCGTTCGCGAGTCATCCATCAAGTCAGAAAAGGAGTGACGCGTTGATAAAGCGGCGGACCAAGAATGATGAATCCGATGACAACTGCTCCCACGCACGCAATTAAAACTGCAGCAGCAGCAATGTCTTTGGCGCGCTTCACAATGCGAGAGTAGCGCTGGCCTATTACCAAATCGGCCATAATTTCAAGAACCGTGTTAAATGCTTCTGCCGCCCAAACGAGTGCGATGGCAACAATGATAAGCGCCCAACCCGGACGATCGATATCAAGCCACCAAGCAAAATCGAGCGCAAGAATGGTCGCGAAGGCATGTACCCAAGCGTTGTGCTCTGTGAAGAGCATGTCTCGAAACCCTGCAAAGCCACGTTTAATGCTTTCAAACCGAGATCGAATCGAGAACCGTTGTTTTCCTTTCATCCCCCACCACTTTCGATATCACCCGTTGAGTTATAAATATAACGTTTGTTTTCAATCAACCGTACGAACATTAGCATCAACCTTATTTTTAGAAAGTGGTGGGGGATCATAAGATTTCTTTAAGCCGCTCGGCGGGACGGGCGAGGATTGCTTTCGTGCCCTTTTCGACAATCGGACGTTGAATTAAATCAGGATGCTTGACCATCAAATCAACGAGCTCATCTTCGGTTAACTTTTTTTCCGAAAGTTTGAGCTCGGCATAAATCGGCTCTTTCTTGCGTAGAAGCTCATCCGCTCGAATTCCTATTTTTTTAAGCAGCTCTTTCAATTTAGCTTTCGGAATCGCGTCGATATAATAATTGACGGCTTCAAAATCCACACCGCTTTCCTTGAGTGCCGCATAAACTTCACGGCAGGTCGTACACGTCGGTTTCTGATAAACAGTAATTTTAGACATGATTATTCCCTCCACTTAATGGAACAACCCAAGGAAGGGTGTTGTTTCCCCGAAATAGGTTTCCCCGCAACTAAATTTTGAATCGCCTCCCAAAGCTCTCTACGCTTCACCTTCCCAGGTTCTTTCCAATTGTCATCAAGCCTTCCGTGATAAACCAGCTCATGTTTTGAATTGAACAAATAAAGATCGGGTGTGCATTGAGCTCGAAACTCGCGCGCCACTTCTTGAGTTTCATCCACGAGATATGGGAAAGAGATTCCCCATTCCTTGATTTTTTCTCTCATGCGCTCAGGCTGGTCTTCGGGGTAACCAGGATGAATGTTGGGATTGATTCCCACCGTACTAACGCCGAGTTTCCCAGCTTCTTTGGCAAGCTCAATCAGTCTTGGCCAAACGGCTTGCGCGTAAGGACAATGATTACACGTAAAGGCGACTAAAAGTCCTTTCGGTCCAAAGGCTTGATCGCTTTGATAGGTTTTGCCGTTCGAGTCTTTCAGTTCAAAACTAGGCATTTTTGTGCCGAGCGCAACCGTAATTGATTCAACTAAGGCCATGTGATTCGTCTCCCGTTTTTCTGAATTCCAGCTTTGGAATAAACTTGTAATTCTCTTCGAAACAAGATTTCAGGTCCAAAATTAACTTCGCTACGTTCAGACCCAACGCATGCGGTAAATACTGACTCAAATAGCACGATGATGTTTGGTAAAGCTTTCGAGCACCACTCAAATTTTTTCTTTTCAAATGATGCAAAGCAACAGCTGCTTGGATCAAACCTTTGTACAAATTCTTATACTCGTCTTGCGTCTTGAGCCACAAATCTTCTAACACTTCATGGCATTCATAAAACGCTTCTTCATTAAAGAGTCCGATTCCTCTTTCGAATCTCTCATCGACAGGCATTGGTCACAGGTTGACTGTGGAATACAACATCATAGTTGATCAATTTCCCATCCTGATAAACAAATTTCCCAGAAAAAAACCGTCCTTCATCCAACCACTTGAGAAAAATGGGGTCTCCTTCCCAAAGTGGAAGTTTTGAAACTTGGTCGTCTTCAATCCACTCAAGCTTTCCCTCGGGCGAATCTGTTTGTAGGGGCAATTCATGAATTGCCCCTACAAATTCCGTGGCTACATAGACATAAACATACCAATCCTCTTCATCTTTAAACGCAGGAAAAGCCAAAATTCCCCGAAGCGATGGATTCTGAATCGTAAGTCCAGATTCTTCCTTCACTTCCCGAATCACGCACTCCTCTGGCGTCTCGCCTAAACGGATTTTACCGCCGAGGCCGTTCCATTTTCCCCCATGAATATCGCCTGCTCTTTTATTTCGATTCATCATCAGAGTTTTATTGTCTTTCTTGATATAACAGAGGGTGGCAAGTTTCATCCCCCACCACTTTCGTTGGAAGAACTTGAATCTGTCATTGTCCGCCAAAAATCGGACGGATCCGTCCTCTGGCGGACGAGGAGGCCGTCGGCCGACGAAGCAATCCCAAAGATTGCTTCCCGCCGAAGGCGAGGCTCGCCAAAGGCGGCGCTTCGCTCGCAATGACGTGCAGGAAAGTGGTGGGGGATCAACTTTTTACCGCCTTTTTCTCGCGATCCGTGATTAAGAAATTTAAGATCAAAATTCCAGAAAAAAACAAAACCCAAGCGAGAAACCCGCGCCGCGCATCCGCTTCGAGACCAAAAAGGTAAGCATTGGAAGAGTCTAACGCATACATCATCTTCATCTTTCGGAAGAATACCTTTGCGAAAACAAGTCCGGAATGAATCCCAATGGGAAGAAAAAGAGTTCCAGACTTGAGATACGCCATGCATAAAAGAACATTCAAGCTAAAAAGGCCTCCGGCAAGCATCATTTGGCGGGGTTCGGTCAAAAAACTTAACGGATGCGCCAAATCATGAAAGACGACAAAAATGAGTCCCGTAGCCGTAACAGCAATCCATTTGGGAAGGTCTTTCAGCATCGTTTGAAGAAAAAACCCGCGGAATAGAATTTCTTCCGTGAGCGCGATCGCAAAAGCACTGAAAGCAACCAAAAACGCGGTCACGATCCTCTCAAGCCCGGGTCGATACTTAAATTCCACAACACCAAACACACCCATCAAAACCGAATATCCGACGAAGGCAATGACGCCTGCCGTCCAACCTTTTAAAACGGTGACGTACCAACCCGAATAAGGCTTCAAACCAAGCGAGAGAAAACTCTCCCGATTCACATATTTTTGGAACATGAATACGTTGAACACAAAAAGGAGGTAAAAAGTCGCCTGCCCGATTCCATGATGCAAAAGTAGGCCGGGATCTTTTTGGAAAACAAACTGGATGATGAAATGAAGAAGGGTTAAAACGCTAGCAAAGACAAGAATAAACGCCGTGATCTTAAAGAAAGCCTTCATAAGCACGCAATTATATACTTAAAACCTTCTCTGAGGAACAAAAATGGAAGGCTCAATCAGGTGCTTTGATCTTACTTTTCCAGGTATTTTTTAAATTCCTCGATGTGAGTTTGTTCTTCAAAAATGATTTGCTCAAGGAGGACGCGGAGAGCTATGTCTTGAGCCGTCTCTTTATGATGTTTTTTGTATTCTCGGAGGGCTTCTTCCTCTGACTCAAGATCTTCTTTGAGCATTTCCTCAAGCGTTTGTTCTCCGGGCTCGAAAATCTGCGAAACACTGACTGTGGGGTGACCGCCTAAAGCAGTGACTTTTTCTCCCAACCTGATCGCATGATCCATCGACTCTTGAACCTGTTTGCGAAAGAAACCGACCAAATGGCCTCGGCTGGGCCCCATTACAATAAAAGAGTGATGGAGGTAACGAACAATTTGGGTAAGTTCTCGTTCTAAATCTTTATTGAGGTGCTGAATCAAAGTTTTAAGGTTAGCCATTTTTTTCCTCCAAATTCGTTGTATCCCAAGCTGAATCTAGGTTTGTTAAGCTCTTCTCCTACCTATTAAAACTCAATCCCGACGTTAAATCGAGCTAAATTATCACTCGAACGAGTAAGTCCAATTCCAAATCCAAGGTTGAACATAACGTGTTCTCTCATGTGAATCATGACACTTGGTTGAACATAATGTTCCTGCCGCGAAGGCTCTAAACCAAAATCTTTCGTATCTCCAAAAGCGCCGGTCAATTCAAGAGCAACACTTGCCAGTGAAAAGAACGGACGATGATGAGATGAAAGATGAGAATGTTCTCCATGTTCTTCGTGATGAGTATGGAATTGATAGGAGACTCCCGTGGTATAGCCAAAGGCGGTCACTCCGTCACTGGTATCTGTTTCGTTGATCCAGTTAAAGGCAACATTCCAATGCTTGAGAAAATCTTGAGATAAGATCACCCGAGTTTCGATAATTCGTTCTCGATTGACTTCTGAGCTTTCAGGATGAGTCGTCTCTGCTGAATCCTCATACGGCGGCCTCACCCAGCCGCTCACTTCCATCTTATAGCGAGTCTCAGGGTCCAGGTCTTCATATTCGACATAAACCATAGGATTCAGGGGGACTTCTTGTTTGAAGAGGCGGTATCTTGCCTCATAACGGAATCCCGTAAATTTGGTGTCCTTTTTTCCGACATCCTCAAACCATTCCGTCATAAATTCCAAAGCCAGTTGGCTAAAAGGAGCATATTCCACCTCCACCATATGAGAAAAATAATTGCGTTCACCTTCTTCATGATGGGGTTTTGATGGAAAGGTGAAATCATTCATGACCATCACTTCCAATTCTCTTCTTTTGATGTGATGCGAATAGGTTGTAAGATACCCACCATCTGCAAAACAGATGGAAGTGAGAAATACAAGACCCATGAAGCTTGCAACGAGGGTCTTTAATCGCAACCAAAACGTTTGCTTAATCGTTTTCCTTTTCCCCAACCAAATACTCATGATAAACTCTCCTTTCAGCCAAAGACCTTGCAAAACAAGATCATCAGGTTGTTGTCTCTGGCTGGGTGAATGTGCTGCCTGGCTGGAAATTTGTGTTGAGATCCCTTGGGATCTTTAAATATTTCTCACGCCGTTTTTACCGGCACTGCCTGTTTCTGCTTTAAGAACAAAGGAATGGCAATTAAATAAGCCCCGTAAGCTACCACTTCAAGAAGGGATGGGTTTCCATTGTAACCAAATAAAGCTTTCGCAAACGCACCAAGGCCTACTTTTTCATTAAAGATATGGTTGATATCCCAAACGTGTTCAATCATTGCGGGAACCCAACCGATCTCTTGGAGCTCATGAATCCCATAAGCCAGAAGTCCTGCTGCAATCAATAAGAGCAAGAAGCCCGTGGCGCGGAAAAAAGGCCGAAGAGGAACCCGTTTTCCTAAAATAAAAATCCCTATCGCAATCAACGCGGCAAGTAAAAACCCTGAGGAACCGCCTAAAAGGGATACCGCTCCAGAATTTTGTGAAGCGACCGCAAGCAAAAACAAAACCGTTTCTGCACCTTCCCGAAATACAGAAAGAAACGGAAGGGACACAATGGCAATAAACTCCCCTCGAGTCACCGCTTCTTCCACTTGGGTTTCCAGTTCCGATTTGATGTACCTTCCTTGCCGATCCATCCAAAAAATCATATAGGTGAGAATGACGCACGCAGCAATGGAAATTGTTCCTTCAATAATCGTTTGGAATTTGCCTTGCAATTTATCCGTCGCCCCTAATAAAACAGTCCCAACAAGAATACTTACAACGACAGCTGAAATACTACTCCACATGACATGAGAAAAATAACGTTTCTGATTTAGACGGACGAGCGCAGTCAAAATAATGGCAACGATCAGACTCGCTTCCAGAGTTTCACGGAACACAATTAAAAAAGTGGCCGCTATCGTCCCCTCACTCATCTATTGATTCTCCTCTACCAATAGAAACCTGACTGGAATTTTAATCCAAGATGAAAACGACATCGCTCCTACTCGTGCGGGAAGGAATTGCCATGTTTTAATCGTCTTAAACGCAGACTCATCTAAAATTTTATAACCTGAGCTTTTTTCGATTCCGATCTCGCCAACCGTCCCGTCAGAATTCACAAGCACTTTAAGAAATACAATTCCCTCCCAACCCTGCTCACGTGCATAATTGGGATAGAGAGGCGCGGGATTCTTAAAATAAGCGGGCTTCGCTTCGGTAAGAGCACCCTTCACGGGAGGAACATAAATTGGCTTCCTCAATTTTTTCTCTTCAAGCTCCTCTTTTTTTTCTTTCACAACCTCGGGAGCTTGAACGGCAGGCTCTTTAACCGAAATAATTTCTTCCGGGATCTGCTCTTTTTCTTCCTTGACCTCACGTTCGTTCACAATCACCACTTCCATACTGCTTGGAGCTTGCTCTACTGCATATTGAGGCGAAGGTGAAAAAAAACTTCCTGCTCCGATCAAAGCCATGTGCCCTAAAAAAGAACCCGCTAAAATAGAACCAAAGACATGTTGTTTGTAAGAAAATGGGAGTTTCACCTTGTTTCCTCGTGAACAATATTGACTTGCTTCGCGCCTGCTTGGCGGGCAAAATCCATTACCTGAACAAAATACTTATAGGGCATTTCTTTATCGCCCCGAATGTGAACGGATTTCTTGGAATCCTGGGAAATCCTTCGTTCCAATTGTGTTTTGAGATCGGCCATCTGAACTTGAACTCGATTCACAAACACGTTCCCCGCTTGATCAATACTGACCACAATGTGCTGAGGAACTTTAGAATCGTGAATGGTCGCCCTGGGAAGGCTGAGTTTCAAAGCGGGATTTAGGAAAGAAGAACTCAACATGAAAAAAATGAGGAGCTGAAACACAACGTCAATCAACGGAGCGAGATCAAGGCTCAAACTTGGACGTTTCGGACGCAAAAATTCCATTAGGATATCACCTTCATCGCTTCTTGGGTCGCTTCCGCATCAGAAGATTTGAAATCTTTAGAGGACTCTTTCCCAAAAAATTCGTCCAGCTCTGAAATGATAAATTGCATCCTCCGCGCAATTCGATCCGCTTCACTTTCAAACGCATGAAAAGCTGCCATACAAGGAATCGCGATGAAAAGTCCAAAAACGGTGGTAATCAAAGCTTCCCAAATTCCTGCCGCCAAATCGCTCGGTTGGACCTGTCCCCCCAAAAGTTCGATTTGATGGAAGGCGGTCACCAAACCGGTCACCGTTCCAAAAAGTCCAAGAAGCGGGGCAATATGAGTGACTGCAGCAAGAGCGCGAAGACGCGTTTCAACTTTCTCAAGTGCCAGAGAGCCTTCGCGCTTCAAAATCTCGTTTCGAAGGGAATCATTACGAAGATTCTTTAAGTAATGCTCCGCAATTCTTGGAACAGGGTTGGGATGTTTGCGGCACAAAGCAGAAGCTTCTTTAATTTTTCTTTTCGAAATCAACTGTTTCAAATGTTCGGAGAACGTTTCATAGCTGAAACGTAAGCGCCAGAAATAATAAGACCGCTCTACGATAATCGCTATGCCAATGACGGAACAGACCAAAAGCGGCCACATGGCGAAGCCACCTTTGAGAAACAGTTGAATTAAACTTTGATCCCAAAACATATTATTTAATAAACTCCTGCGGCTGAAGCGGTTTGCTCTACTCCAATCTGCTTATTCGACGGCGTTCCCAAACTTACCTTCACTCCGCCGAAAAAATTTCTCGGATAAGCAGGATCGATCCCATCGCTACGAATCCGAGCAGTATAATTTTCGTTGAATAAATTATTGATCCCCGCAAAAATGGAGAGATCAAATATCTTGGCCACATCTTTAAGGATCACAACCTCGCCCGTCAAATCCCATACGGAATAATAAGGAATGTAGCGATTCGCCGTATGCGCATCGTCTGCAAAGTGGTCGTCCACCAAAGTCGTCAAAAGGCTCAGCTTAATGCGGTCATTCCGATTGTAATTCGTCCCAAATTTAACCGTAAACTGCGGCGCATATTGTGGCGTCCGCCCTTCGGTTGGCCCATTTCGAAAATCGGCATTGAGCAGTGTAATCGTAAAAAATTCAGAGATAGAACCGATTCGATTGGCATATTCAGAATGGTTGAGAAAATCAAAAGCTTTCACAAAATCGGCTTCTCCGTAAAATTCTAACCCTTGGTGGAAGGAATCGCCCAAATTTTTGACTTCATTTGCGATCGTTCCAATTTGATCGTTGAAACTCAAAATAAAGTAGCTCACATCCCAAGCTAAAAAGTCGACAGGCTTCCCACGTAAACCAGCATCATACTGCCAAGCCGTTCCTTCGGTCAAATCTTCGTTGGCAACTTGATTCGTTCCTGTTGGTACTGCTTGGGTAAAAATTTTGGGGCGGTACGATTGGGAAATATTGGTATACGATTCTATTCCTTTTACAATCTCATACGCAATTCCACCGCCAAAAAGAGGCGCGAAATCGAAAGTGGTTTCATCTGCCAACGGAACTGCTGTTTTATCCAAATTCAATTTCTCATTCAGGTGTTGCCAAATATGTTCCAATCGAACACCGGGTGTGATCGTCAGCTTCCCAAAACGGAAAATGTTTTCAAGGAACACCGAGAAATACCAGGTATCGCGGTCAGATTTTTTTCTCAAATTCCCTGAATCAGCAGCACGAGTCGTTCCCCGCTGGTCTTCCCTGGGAGAATGCGACATAAACGTGTGAGTCCCAACGCTCACGGTGTGAGTTTGTCCGAGCAGTTCATAATCATGACGAAGGCGTTCTTCAAAACCCAAGTTGTAGAAATCTTGTTCCTCAATATCGTTGGTCGTCGAATTTGCACCCGTTGGCAGAGTACCGAAACCTCCACCACGCTGGCGCTTGCTATAACGGCGGTAACGACCGCCATAAATCAAGAGATCCAGTTGGGTATCTTCTGAAAACTCATGTTCATATTTAACCGTCCCGTAATAACGTTCCAATCTAAAGCGATCGAAGAAACGGGTGGTTACGGTATTATCATTCTCTAAAAGCGCGGCGGTCAATCCTCCGGGCTCACCGTGTTCTTCATGATATTCATCGTACGTCATCGTCAAACGAGAATGACCGGTCTGATTTAAAACTGCTTTCATGCCGCTCGAGATCACTTGGAAGTCACTATTGTGGTCGCGAAAGCCTTCACCCTGCCGTTCATGAAAATAACCGTAATAACCAAGCGGCCCGACCGTGCCCGCCGCTGATTCGTAAGTAGAAAAATAATCGAAACTTCCAAACACATTTTCCGCATGCGTAACCAGTTTTCGATCCGTGACGGGATCTTTAGTCACAAAATTGAGCGCGCCGCCAGGCTGCGGTCCGTACATCAAAGCTGCGCCTCCTCGAATGAATTCGATGTTCTCAATGGTTTGTTGCGGCGGCACGTAGTAAGACTCTGGATAACCAAACATATCCGCATGAATGGGAACTCCGTCTTTCATGACCTGGGTAAATTGGGCTCGATGGGGTTCAAGCCCGCGATATCCAACACTAAAAAGGGGCGTTGTTTCCTCGCTCACTAATAAACCAGGTGTTTTAACGAACGCCTGACGAAAATTGTTGTTGGTGTTGGCGGGAAGCTCCTTTAAATCAATATTCGAAGTCTTTTTTCCCGCATTGATTCTTGTTCCTTGAACGTCAGGAAGAAAAATTTCCTTTTCTTCTGGCTTTACTGCTTTGACTTGAACTTCCTTCAAGGTAGTGGTCTGAACCTTTTCTTTCTCTTCAGTGGCACCTTGAGCCGTTTCATTAACTGTAAAACCGACGGTAAAATGGCTCATGAAACAAACGAGCACCAAAACCATCATTTTTAAACCCAGCGCTAAACTCCTTAATCTCATTTTGTAGCACTCCTTTCCCTTTTTGTGATGCCTTGAGATTTTGTTTCGATTGGCTGGGTACTCGATTGGCCATATGCCCATCCCTAGCTTAAGAATTACTTATTCAAAATTAATTTTCCTGCCTTGGTAATTAAAAGACGGTACTGATCGCGGGCATGTTCAATGATCACTTCCCGCCTACCTTCAAAAAGCTCCTCGGAACGAATGACGCGTTTATCGGAAGATTCCGCTCTCCTTTCGGAAGAAGAAGTGCTCATCCCAACTACCTGCTTTCCCGCCGCAGGCGGATTATTTTCATCTTGTGAAACAAATAATTGGCCCTCCGGACCAAAAGCAGGTGGTGGGATCATTGACAGTCTTTACAAGTTCCAAATAATCGATGATCGTGAAAGGTGAGTTTGAAACTGTATTCAGAACAAACTTTTTGCTGAAGCTTCTCAATTTCTTCACACTGAAACTCGATAATCTTTCCACATTTCACACAAATCATGTGGTCGTGATGCCCTTTAGTTCCAATGCTCTCGAAAAAATCCCGCTTCCCCGCTCCTGCCGACTTTTGAATCACACCACTTTCCAACAGTAGCGGAAGGGTTCGATAGACCGTATCGCGGGAGACGCGAGCTCCTTTTTTCCGAAATCGGTCATAAAGGCTGTCCGCGTCAAAGTGGTGTTTCAGATGGGTTGCTTCTTCAAAGATAAGTTTCCGTTCGAGGGTATATTTAAAACCTCTACCTTCCAGTAATTCCTGAAACTGCTCTTCTTTGGCTTTCAGCTTTTCCATGAGGCCTTTTTATCTGTTGTATCGCACTATATCAGATTTAATCCTAATTAAGATTAAATCTTAATTAGGATGATATCTTATTTAATTTATAAAAACTGTCAAGTGGTTTTTCAGACAAAACGCAGAGGAAGGCCAACTAAACTTTCCTACCCATTTTAATAAGTGGGCGCTTTCTCCTTATAGCTCCCGGCGTTCTCTTGTAATCAAAACTGCCATGGGTTAACCTTATAATAGCTTTGGATTTGTATCGCTGATTGACAAGGAACGATAAGAGCAAACCTGATCGAAAGATAGGGACGTCCTACTTCGCTTAGTCCTTAACGGCTAAGCTTCGTAGGACTCTTCGAAGCTGTGCCGACAAGGACACAGCGAAGGAGAGCAAAGCCGTGCGCCTAAAGCCAAAGGGGCTAAGGTAGGCAGGTTGCCGAATCTCCTGTCAGTAGAAAAATCTGACGAATGGATGTGCGGCCTATCTTTTTTGATAGGCCATTTTTATTTGCCCCGTTAGAGATAAGTGAACGACGGAGAAAACATGATTAAAGAAAAAAGCATTTTGGGGTTCACATTAATAGAAATTATGTTGGGGATTTCTCTCTTCGTCTTGGCTCTTTTTCCTCTCCTTTCGGTACTGGGCCAATCCCTTTCATTCGGGACTTATGCTAACAACCGTGCGATCGCCATGAATGAGGCAAGGCGGGTGATGGAAGATGTCAGGCGTGTAGCAGATACCAGCAGCCTGGCAAACGTGGTCAGTCTCTCTTACACGGGAACAGCTTTACCCGGAGAGATCATCTCCATCACAGATCTCTCAGACAATCCGCTCACAAACAATGCAAATCCTTTACCACTTCAAGTGACCGTGAATTGGACTGAGAAATCAAGAACGGTCCAATATCGAGTTGTAACGATGGTGACCGAACGATGAAAAATAGAAAAATAAAAAACAATTCGGGCTTAACACTTCTAGAAATGATGGTCGGAAGTGCCTTGCTCGCTCTTTTTTCTGTCTTTCTCGTGAATTTTGTCATGACCACCCAAAAGGCTTGGATGATTGAACACACAGCTGTCCCGATACGTAATGATGCGAAGCGCTCTCTTGAAGTGATGGTCAAAGAATTTCGCGAAGGAGATCCGTCCGCTTATGGAGGTGTCTCGATCTCTGGGAGCGCTCCTTCACAAACGATTGTCTTTAGCGTTCCACGTGAAGTGAATCAAAGTTCAATTTTATCGTACCGAGCCGTTACCTTCACACATGACGCAACCCAGAAATATATAACGCGCACGACGGATGGAACAACCACCATCGTCGCGCAAAACATTGACTCGCTTCTTTTTTCATACTCGTCATCTGATCAAATTGTGACAGCAACGGTGGGAACAAGTAAGGCCACACCAGAAGGCACGACGCTGCAAACGACGTTGAGCGCGCAGGCGAGACTCAGGAATTAAGGAGGTATCAAAACATGAACCTATTTTTCAATTTGAACAATCGAAAAGGAATGATGCTGATTTGGTTTTATTTACTGATCGGTGTATTGGTCATTACAGGAGGTAGCCTCTATAGCCTTGCGTTTCAAGAGTCTCGTCTCATTGCCATGGATCAGGCGCGCGACAAAGCATTTTATGTTGCCGAAGGAGGTTTGGATAGAAAACTGGCCGAAATTCGCTCGGGAAGCATGAGTGCGGTTTACGGTTCGCTCGGCATTGGCAGTTACGCAGCAAGTTATGACAGCACGACTAAGAAAATTACAGCTCAAGGAACTGTAAATGGTATCACTAAAACCATTATTGCTGTAGTTTCAAAAACGATCCCGCCCGGGGCAAAGGCGGCGATTACCTCGGAAGGCGACATGAGTTTTAACGGAAACATTACAGTAGACGGTCGAGACCACGATGCAAGCGGTAACTTAACAGGCGACCCTGGTACTTATGGTGCGTCGAGCGGTGGAACGGTCACTCAAAGTGGGAGTTCGGATATCGGCGGAAATGGAATCGCGCCCTCAAGCCCTGCTAATCCTGCGACGATTCAACAAGGCTCGAGTAACCCTTTTAATAGCCCCGAAGAACTGCTTGGAGTTCCCTCTGGAAGTCTGGATCAGTACAAAACAGCCACTCCGCCATCGACCCCTTTCAATGGTATTGTCTACTACACCGGAGATTCGTGGATCGCACCTGACTTGGGAACTGAAAGCAATCCCAGCACAGGAATCTTGATTGTCCATAATGCCACGGGCGATGCCCTCCTCAAAAATATCCATGGCTACTTCAAAGGAATTATCATCGCCGACGACATTGTGCACATTAACGGAAATGCTACGATCATCGGAGGGGTCATCGCCAAAACCTCAACCGGTACGACCGGGGATGGATCAGCGGAAGTTCTATATAGCTCGTCAGTTTTGGAAGATCTTCCTGCCGGAAATTATACAACCGTATCTTGGGAAGACACGCAAAATCCGTCGTATACCTATTTATGATCCCAACCACCTGCTTGTCCCCCGTATGGGGGAATCTCTTTAGAGATACAAGAGCGCACCCACTCCTGGAAGTGCGCTCTTGCCAAGCAGGTGGTGGGATGATCCGAATCGTTGCGTTAACCGTTGCGATACTACTGCTCGGCGGTTCGCCGAAAGCCCTGAGCACAAATGATTCTTCTTCTAAAAAACCAATCGAAATTCTGAGCAATCGCCTCGAAAGCGTCCAGAAACGCCTTGAGGCCGCCCGGCAAATCAAGCTCGACGAAAATCCAAAGATCATGCCGGATTTAATCCGAATGGTCCGAGACCCTGATGATTCAATCGTGATTCGCAGTCAAGTCATCGAACTCCTGATTGCTTCGAGCGATCCTTGGATTTGGTCGGAACTCAAAAATATGCTCGGCGTTTCCTCCCTTTCACAAGAAACCAAACGATTGGCAGTTTATGCGCTTTATAAGAAAAACTCCAAGGAGGCAATGCCGCTTTTAGTACGGAGCGCCCAAAATCCAAGAGAGTCAGCGGAATTAAGAACGACGGCACTTTCTTATCTTAGCCAAATCGATGGGAATTACCCCTCTTTCTTTTGGAGAAATTTATTGAAAAGCAAAGAACATCCCGTCCCCGTCCGTATTGCCGCCATGAACGGGATGGAAACGCTCGGAATTCTCAAGGCAGAAGGAGCGCTCTTTTCCCAAATGCTTCAAGACCCGAATGAACCTGTGGAACTTCGAAAATCCATTATTCTAACTGCGGGACGGGTATTCACACCGAACGAATTCCAAACTGAAATAATCGGAATTATTGCAAACTCTAAAAACGCTTCAGAAATCAGGCGTTTTGCGATCGATAATCTAGCCAATTTTGCGGACCGATCCCTCGTGCCTCAGCTAGAAGGAATTGCAGCGAAAGAAAAAGACCCGGCCGTCCTCCAAGAATTAAGTACCTTGATTAAAAAGTTCTCTTGAAGTAATCTTCCCTAAAATAGTGTTATGCTGATGAAGAAGAAAATTGCTGTTCTTACAAGCGGCGGCTTAGATAGCACCATTTTGACCGCTCATCTTTTAAAACAAGGCTGGACCGTCAAACCCCTCTACAACCAAAGCGGACATCGGTGGGAACAAATGGAACTCTTTTGGCTCAAGCGATTGCTGAAAGCTCTGGCTACAAAAACATTAAAGCCATTGACAGTACTTTCTGTCCCAACCCTTGACTTATACAAAAATCACTGGAGCATGACTGGTAAAAAGATCCCGGGATCAAAATCTCATGACCAAGAAGTTTACCTCCCTGGCAAAAATCTCTTACTGATTGCAAAAGCTTCGGTTTTCTGCGCACTCCAAAAAATTCCCTATCTGGCCTTAGCACCACTTAAAACCAATCCCTTTGCCGATGCGCGGAGATCTTTCTTTAAGAATCTGGAACGCGCCTGTTCCGAAGGGCTCGACTTTAGGTTCAAAATCCTTACGCCTTTCCTCAGTCGATCCAAGCGCGAGGTGATGAAACTTGGCCGCATGCTTCCACTTCATCTTACCTTTTCATGTCTTGCCCCAAAGAGATTTCGCCATTGCGGCAAATGCAATAAATGCGCAGAACGAAAACGCGCCTTCCGAAAGGCGGGCATTCAAGACAAAACGTCTTATGCCTAATAAAGAAAAACCCCCGCTCCTTACAGAACGGGGGTTTTCTAATAAGCAACAAACTTAACGTTTAGAAACGTTTGCAGCTTGGTCGCCTTTAGGTCCGCGGACCACGTCAAATTGAACGTGATCTCCATCGTTTAGGCTTTTGAAACCTTCACCTTGAATAGCAGTGTGATGTACAAACACATCTTTTCCACCGTTTTCGGGAGTGATAAATCCAAAACCTTTGGCGTTATCGAACCACTTTACAGTACCTTGTGCCATGTTAAACTCCTTTCTTAGGAAGCAAAGGAGGCTTTCGGAAAATAAATAAGCCGTAAGCTCACGTTAATGAAGCTTACGGCCTTAACCACTTTATTCGTCCTGACCCTCGAACTTTACTTCAAATTAACAATCGCGGAATCATAATACAAGATTAAATCAGAAAGTCAACACGTATTTAAAAACTCAAGGAAGATTGGTTGAACCCATTAAATACTCATCCATCGAACGGGCGCAACCTCGACCCTCATTGATGGCCCAAACCACAAGACTTTGACCTCGGCGCATATCACCTGCAGCGAACACACCTTTCACACTCGTTGCGTACTTGCCGTATTCGGCCTTTGCATTGGAACGTTCGTCGCGCTCAACACCCAGCTGGCCAAGCACGGTATCCTCAGGGCCTAAAAATCCCATCGCAAGAAGTGCCAATTGAGTAGGAATTACTTTTTCAGAACCTGGAACCTCCTTTGGCGTGAATCTACCCTTTTCGTCTTTCTGCCACTCAATTTTGATCAGATGAGCTTCCCTAACAAAACCTTTTTCATCACCCACGAACTTCTTGACGGTGCAAAGATATTGGCGCGGGTCATTCCCAAAAACTACTTTCGCCTCCTCCTGACCATAATCGAGTCGATACACCTTGGGCCATTGGGGCCACGGGTTATCAGGTGCGCGCTCCAGCGGAGGCTGCGGTAAGATTTCAAGTTGAACGAGACTCCGACATTTGTGCCTCATGCTGGTCGCAACACAGTCCGTCCCCGTATCTCCACCGCCAATCACGAGAACATCTTTTCCTTGAGCAGAAACAAACTTGCCGTTCTCCTTTCCGTCCAGTAGTGTTCTGGTATTGGCCGTGAGAAACTCGACAGCAAACATAATGCCTTTCAAGGTGCGACCTTCCACTTGAAGGTCGCGTGGTTTCGTCGCACCGCCACAAAGTACCGCCGCGTCAAATTCTTTGAGGAGCCTGTCGGCAGGATAATCCTTACCTACCTCTGTATTCGTAACAAATTTAACGCCCTCTTGAGCCATCAGATCCACGCGTCGCTCTACAATTTTCTTATCTAGATGAGGGTTCGGAATCCCATACATGAGAAGGCCACCGATTCGGTCAGCTCGCTCAAATACAGTAACGAGATGTCCTGCTCGATTGAGTTGTGCCGCACAAGCAAGTCCCGCAGGACCCGATCCCACAACCGCAACTTTCTTCCCTGTTCGCTTTGCAGGCGGTTCTGGAACGATCCAGCCTTCTTCAAAACCACGATCGACAATGGCACATTCAATCGATTTGATTGTAACCGGCGGCTCATTAATTCCAAGAACGCAAGAACCTTCACAAGGGGCAGGACAAATGCGGCCGGTAAATTCAGGGAAATTATTCGTTTTGTGAAGACGCTCTAAAGCCTCACGCCAAAGACCCCGGTAAACGAGATCGTTCCATTCAGGAATTAAATTGTTAATGGGACAACCCAAGGCCATCCCTGCCAATAGTGTTCCCGTATGGCAAAATGGAATCCCGCAATCCATACAACGTGCCCCTTGATCCTTAAGCTTTTGCTCAGGCATGTGGAGATGAAATTCATCCCAATCGCCAATCCGCTCAAGCGGCGGACGGTCTTGAGGTAGTTCCCTCGGAATTTCTTTAAATCCAGTTGGTTTTCCCATGAATCTGACTCCGGACGAGGCTTAGTTACCGCCGACGCGAGACAAATCGCGTGCATTCTCTTCAAAGGCGGCCATAATCGCTTCTTCTCCACTAAGCCCTGCGCTCTTGACTCGTTCGAGCGCCTGGAGCACTCGGTTGTAATCTTTGGGCAGGACTTTCACAAATTTAGGAATCATTTCTTCCCAGAGATTGAGCACCTGCTGACCACGTTTGCTGGCCGTGTATTTCACATGGCGCTCAATCATCTGATGAACTTCTTCAATTTCTTCTCGCTGTTCCAATTTGACGAGATCCACCATCTGCTTATTGCAGCGCACGGGAAAATCACCGGCTGTATCGAGCACATAAGCAACACCGCCCGACATGCCCGCCGCAAAATTTCGGCCCGTATGTCCCAATACCACCACGCACCCACCGGTCATGTATTCACATCCGTGATCTCCCACCGCTTCCACCACCGCTTTGACACCGCTATTGCGTACCGAGAAACGTTCACCCGTCATTCCGCGAACATAAGCCTCACCACTCGTAGCCCCATAAAAGGCCACGTTTCCAATCAGGATATTTTCTTCGGGGACAAAGGTCGAACCTTTTGGGGGATAGACAATGATTGTTCCACCTGAAAGACCTTTTCCGAAGTAATCGTTCGCATCTCCTTCCAGTTCAAGCGTCATTCCGCGCGGCACAAAAGCGCCAAAACTCTGCCCTGCAGAGCCCTCAAATTTTAGATGAATTGTATCTTCCGGAAGACCCTTTCCGCCGTGACGACGCGTCAATTCACTTCCCACAATTGTTCCAACTACCCGATTTACATTTTTAATCGGAACGGCCGCTCGCACTTTTTCACCGCGTTCCAGCGCGGGCGCGCACAATTTAAGAAGCGTGGTATTGTCGAGCGCTTTATCCAAACCATGATCTTGCGGAATTTGGCAATAGCGTCCTATTTCAGGACCCGCCTTGGGTTGGTAAAGAATAGCTGAAAAATCAAGCCCCTTTGTTTTCCAATGGTCCACTGCTTTTTTCGGATCAAGCCTGTCCGTACGTCCAATCATTTCATTTAAGGTACGAAATCCGAGCTGAGCCATTAGTTCGCGCGCTTCTTGGGCGATGAAACGCATAAAATTAACCGCGTGTTCGGGATCGCCCGTAAATTTCTTCCTGAGTTCCGGATCTTGCGTGGCAACACCCACAGGACAGGTGTTCAAGTGACAGACACGCATCATAATGCAACCTAACGCAACGAGTGGAGCAGTTGCAAAACCGAATTCTTCAGCCCCCAAAAGGGCCGCAATCACCACATCCCGGCCTGTTTTTAATTGGCCATCCGTTTCAACTGCGATTCGGCTTCGTAAATTATTGAGCACAAGCGTCTGATGCGTTTCGGCAAGCCCAAGCTCCCAGGGAATTCCTGCATGCTTGATGCTGGATTGAGGTGATGCCCCTGTTCCGCCGTCATAGCCCGAAATGAGCACCACATCCGCATGAGCCTTCGCAACTCCAGCAGCGATCGTTCCAACACCGACTTCGGCAACCAATTTCACACTAATCCGAGCGTGATGATTTGCATTCTTAAGATCGTGAATGAGCTCCGCCAAATCTTCAATCGAATAAATATCGTGGTGGGGCGGCGGTGAAATGAGTCCAACTCCTGGCGTTGAAAGACGAACTTTGGCAATCCAAGGATAGACCTTTTGTCCAGGCAGCTGGCCGCCTTCCCCTGGTTTTGCGCCTTGCGCCATTTTAATTTGAAGTTCTTTCGCCATGACCAGATATTGGCTCGTCACCCCAAAACGGCCTGACGCGACTTGCTTAATCGCACTGTTACGGGAATCACCGTTCGATTCAGGCGTGTAGCGGGCAGGATCTTCACCGCCTTCACCGGTATTGCTTTTCCCGCCGAGCCGATTCATCGCGATCGCAAGGGCTTCATGCGCTTCTTGGCTGATTGAACCGTAGGACATCGCGCCTGTCTTGAAACGTTTGACAATCGTTTCAACAGGTTCGACTTCTTCGATGGGAATTGGTTTCGCACGAGGTTTGAATTCAAGCAAACTCCTCAGCGTGCAATAATTTTTCGATTGGTCATCCACTGCTTTCGAATATTCTTTGAAGACTTTATAATTATTGGTCCGGACCGCAAGCTGAAGCTTGTGCACCGTTTCAGGATTAAAAAGATGAAATTCACCGTCTTTTCTCCATTGATACTGGCCTCCCGGATCAAGGGCGCGTCCATTTGCCGAACGATCGGGAAAAGCAAGCTGATGACGCTTCGCGATTTCCTCCGCAAGCTCGTCAATTCCGATTCCACCTACGCGTGAGGCGGTCCACGTAAAGTATCGATCGATGACCTCTTTATTCAGGCCCAGGGCTTCAAAAATTTGAGCGCCGCGATAACTTTGAATGGTGGAAATTCCCATTTTCGACATCGTTTTAACGACACCCTTTGCCACGGCTTTGGCGTAATTCTTAACGGCGGTTTTATGATCCATATCTTTCAAGATTCCTTGGCGGATCATGTCATCCAAAGTTTCAAAGGCAAGATAGGGATTCACCGCTCCAAGCCCGTAACCAATGAGGAGCGCAAAATGATGGACTTCGCGCGGCTCGCCCGACTCTAGCACAAGGCCCACTTTGGTACGCGTTCCTTCTCGAATCAAATGATGGTGAAGACCCGAAACCGCAAGGAGCGCAGGAATCGAGGCATGATCTTTGTCCACACCCCGATCGGAAAGCACAATGATGTTAACACTTTTCTTAATGGCGGCACTCGCCGCTTCAAACATTTTATCAAGCGCTTCCCGAAGCGCTTTCCCCCCACCCCGTACGGGATAAAGAATGGAAAGCGTCACCGATTTAAAATCGGGGTGATTCACATGGCGGAGCTTTTCAAATTCTTCGTTCGTCAGAATCGGGCTTTTGAGTTTAATTTGGCGCGAGCTCTTCGGCTCTGGTTCGAGCAGATTCCGTTCAGGCCCAATGGTGGTTTCGGTTGAGGTAATAATCTCCTCACGAATACAGTCGATCGGAGGATTGGTCACTTGGGCAAAGAGCTGTTTGAAATAATTGTAAAGAAGCTGAGGCCGATTAGAGAGGACGGCAAGCGGCGTATCCGTCCCCATCGAACCCACAGGTTCAACGCCATCTTTCCCCATCGGAGCCATAATGATTCTGAGATCTTCAAAGGTATAACCAAAGGCTTGCTGGCGCGCGAGCACCGTTTTATGATCAGGTTCGTGAACATGAGGTGCTTCAGGAAGCTCTTCAAGTTTCACTAAATTTTCGCTCAGCCATGCGCGGTAAGGTTGAGCGCTCGCCATTTTGTGTTTGAGCTCTTCATCCGCCACAATGCGGCCCTCTTCCGTATCAATCAGAAACATGCGACCCGGTTGAAGCCTTCCTTTTTGGAGAATCCGCTCAGGGGCAATCTCAAGCACTCCCACTTCAGATGCCATCACCACCAAATCATCTTTAGTCACGTAATAACGAGAGGGTCTCAGACCATTTCGGTCGAGCACTGCTCCGATCTTGGCGCCATCGGTAAAGGCGATCGAGGCAGGTCCATCCCAAGGTTCCATCAAACAACTATGAAACTCGTAAAAAGCTTTTTTCTCATCGCTCATCGACTCGTGATTGGACCAAGGTTCTGGAATCATCATCATGACCGCATGCGGAAGCGAACGCCCGCCCAAGACGAGAAATTCAAGGCAGTTATCAAACATGGCCGAGTCACTTCCCTCTTGGTCAATGACGGGAAGAATCTTTTTCATGTCATCTTTGAAAAGATCGGAGGCGCAGTGAGCTTGCCTGGCATGCATCCAATTCACATTACCGCGAAGCGTATTAATTTCACCGTTATGCGCAATGTAACGGTACGGATGTGCGCGTTCCCAACTTGGAAATGTATTTGTGCTAAAACGCGAATGAACCAGCGCAAGCGCCGTTTCGATAGCGGGATTTGAGAGATCGGGATAAAAAGGCTCAACTTGCTCAGACATGAGCATGCCCTTGTAGACCAAAGTTTTATGGGAAAGACTCAAGATATAAAAATAATTTCCGCCTTTCACTGTTCCTGAATGGCGAATTTGACTTTCAGCGCGGCGGCGAATGACATAGAGTTTCCGTTCAAATGCCATGTCATCGCGAAGCTTGGAACTGCGGCCGATAAAAGCTTGTCTCACAAAAGGTTCTGCAGCCTTTGCCGTATTGCCAAGCGAGTTGTTATTCGTAGGAACGCTGCGCCAACCTAAAAAGTGCTGGCCTTCTTCCTTGACAATTTGCTCAAAAATTTTCTCGGCCTCTTTGCGTTCCTCAGCCTTAGGGGAAAGATAAATCATCCCAACGCCATATTCCTTTGGGCCGGGAAGCGAGACTTTTCCTTTCGCAAGCACTTCCTTTAGAAAAGTATGCGGGGTTTGAAGTAAAATTCCAGCGCCGTCACCCGTATTGGCTTCGCATCCGCAAGCGCCGCGGTGTCTCAAATTGAGAAGGACGGTAAGCGCCTGCTCCACAATCTTGTGGGATTTCCGGCCCTTAACATCCACGACGAACCCGACCCCGCAGGCATCGTGCTCATACCAAGGATCGTACAAACCCTGTTTCCCAATTTTTCGTTCGCTCATGCTTTAATCCTTTAAACTCAAACCTGCGCGTTCAACAATCCTATAAATCACTTCCTCAATCACCCGATTCGGAGTGGACGCTCCTGCTGTCACCCCAATCTTCACTTTGCCCGCAGGCAGCCAATCTCGTGTCACAACCACCTCAGTCTTGTGAGCCGGTTTGTGGCGAATTTCATCCCGCGAAATAATTTCCCCAGCGTCCCGCACATGGTAGGCGGGACAAAACTCGGATGAAATCTCACATAAGTGGCCCGTATTGCTCGAATTGTAACCTCCTACCACAATCATGAGGTCCACTTTTGAACGAGCGAGCTTTAAGATCGCGTCCTGGCGATCCTGGGTGGCGCTGCAAATCGTATCAAAATGCCTAAAATGCTTGGGAAGCTCGGTTTCTCCGTAACGCTCCCGCATTGCGTTCTGGACCATCTCGGCAATCTCAAGCGAATCGCTCGAAAGCATGGTCGTCTGATTGGCGCAACCGACGCGTTCTAAATCACGTGCGGGGTTAAACCCGGGAGACGCTGTTTTTTGAAATTCTTTGAGAAGTTCTTCCGAACCTACTTTCCCTAAAATAAAATCACAAATCTTCCGAGCTTGTTCCTTATCCCGCACCACGAGAAACTTTCCGCCCGGATACTGGGTGACGCGTGAACTGGTCGCTTGTGTTTCTTCATGATCAAACTTGCCGTGAATGATCGCGGTAAAACCATCCTGCGCATACCGCTCCACCCGCCGCCACACGGCCACCACCGAACCGCAAGTGGTGTCAACCAAAACCGCACCTTTTGATTTTAAAATTTCAAGTTCTTCGGCCATGGTTCCAAAGGCAGGAATTAAAACAACATCCTCTTTCTGAATTTCGTCAAAAGCATGTTTCCCTTCCGTCTTCAAACTTCCATTTTGCCTCGCCTCGAGAAATTTGATTCCAAGTTCCTGGAGTTTCGTATTGACTCTGGGATTGTGAATAATCTCGCTCGTGAGGTAAATGGTTCGGTCCGGGAAACGCTTCCGCGTTTCATAGGCCAGATCCACCGCGCGGTCCACGCCATAACAAAATCCGAATTCCTCGGCAAGACAAAACGTAAGGCATCCTACCTGAAGTTCATAGTTGGAAGTTTTGATGCGCTCAATTAAAGAGCTATGATAACTTTCCTGAAGAAGCGGAAGGATTTCCTGCTTGAGTCCGAATCCCCGTCTAATCACTGTTTCATGAGTTTCCATAAAGTTTATTAGTATACTGAAATTCCGATTTAAAGTCTATTAACGGCCTCTGGACGTCATTACGAGGAGGCTGAAGGCCGACGAAGCGATCCCGTGAAAATGGGGACAGATTATAATCTGTCCCCATTTTCTGGAACGCACCCTCGCAATGACGATTTTACATAACCTATTGTGTTATACTACTTTAGGAGAAGAGGGCTGAAAATGACGGCAAGACTCAAGAAGGCAAAAAATCCGACCACATCGGTGACGGTCGTTAAGATAATATTAGAAGATTGAGCAGGATCGCGTCCGAACGCTTTCATCAGGATGGGAATTCCAGCTCCAGAAACCCCCGCGGACACCATATTCACCACCATCGCAAGACCGATCACGACCCCCAAGTAAACATTTTTCCCGAGAAACCATGCGGCAAGGGCGGCAACAATTCCAACCACAATTCCATTCATCAAACCTAGGAATCCCTCCCTAAAAATTACTTTGCGTGCCATGCGTGGCTCAACTTCTCTTAAGACCAAACCGCGAATCACAACCGCAAGCGACTGCGCTCCTGCGTTTCCACCTTGCGAAGCAACGATCGGAAGAAAAACAGCGAGAATGGTTAACTTTGCAATCACATCTTCAAAGAGTGAAATGACAAAGGAGGCGAGAAATGCCGTCGCCAAATTAATATTAAGCCACGGAAGCCTTTTCTTGATTGAAAAAGTGATGGGTGAAAAAACATGTTCATCGCCGCCCGCGCCAAACATCTTTTGAATATCTTCAGTCGCTTCCTCCTGCGCAGAGGTAATCAATTCATCGGTTCGGATCGTTCCCAATAAGTGACCGTTTTTGTCTACGACGGGAACGGAAATGAAAGGACGGTTGCTGAGTTGGCGAATCACTTCCTCGCGGTCCATCGTAGCTTCCACGCGAAACACATCAGGAATCATGACGGAAGAAAGCGGCTGGTTCTCAGTCGCAAAAATAAGTTCCCGCATATTTAGAACGCCGGTCAGACGATTTTCAGCATCTGTCACATAAATATAATTGATTGGAGCGCGCTTCTGAGCCAAAGACCTGAGCTTCTGAATCGCTTCCCCCACGTTCATGCGTTCATGAAAGGCATAAACGATGGGAGTCATGATTCTCCCGGCCGTATCCGTGGGATAGGTAATTAATTTTCGAATCTGATCCGTTTGAGCAGGATCAATGCGCTCAAGAAGTTTTTCGCGATCCTCTTGGCGTTGGATGCATAAAACTACCTCAGCGGCACGTGTGACTGCCATCTTCCCAAAAATTTCTGCGGC
>JACOVU010000006.1 GCA_016177155.1 Candidatus Omnitrophota bacterium
TCATCCCGTTAGAGATAGGAAATGCCAAAGGCATTTCCGTATCTTCCTCGCAAAAGTTTAATAGGTGTCATAGGGATTATTTTCTTATAAGTTTTTATCCAAATTAAACTATCTCTAACGGGACTCATGATGACAACACCGAAACTCCTTCCGATTCACTATAAGCTTCTTCCGCAATCTTCTCATCCACATACCTCAGGTTACGCGCATAAGCAGCTAGAAGAGACATGTCGCAGAGCTTATTGATCAAGCGTGGAACACCATCCGATTTGTCATAAATAAAATCAATGGCTTGGGGTAAAAAAGGATTCAGCCCCTCGGGCATGCCCGCCACGCTCAGACGGTGAACAATATATTCCTCCATCTCACGTCGGTCCAGCGCAGTCAAATGAAAACGGATCGTGACCCGCTGCCTCAGCTGTGCAAGCGATGGGTGATTCAAAGTCTCCCTTAATTCCGGCTGACCGACCAGCACAATTTGAATTAGTTTTTCGCGATTGGTTTCCAAATTGGAAAGCAACCTAATCTGTTCCAGTGTTTTGGTATTGAGATCCTGAGCTTCATCAATAATCAACACGGTGTTGTACCCTTTATGAAATTCTTCGAGCAGGAATCGATTAAGACCATCGAAACATTCCTTCTTATTCCGAGATTTCAAAACAATTCCCAAATCCTCCGCAATGGTACGAAGCAAATGAAGTTCAGAAAGAGAAGGGTTCAAAATTAAAGCGGTATGGGTATGACCGTCCTTGAGCTTATCCAAAACGGCTCGGCAGAGGGTTGTTTTCCCCGCCCCAATTTCACCGGTAATCTGGATAAACCCTTTCCGAGATTCGATGCCGTACAGGAGACAAGAAAATGCATCCAGATGTTTCCGGCTAAAGAAAATAAACCTCGGATCTGGCGTTATATTGAAAGGGGTTTCTCTGAGTCCAAAATATTCTTCGTACATAATACTCCTTCATTAAAGATCGGAGCTTTTGGCTAAATCCTTAAGAGAGAACTTTTATCTCAAAAATACGGCCGTCTTTGCGGGGAAGCTCAGCGCTAAAGGTTGACTGATGATGCTGAGAATGAAGGATTTGCGTAGATTGGCTAGAAAGGTTCTTCACGCGAAAACGCTTAAACGTTCGATTCGGAAGATCAAAGGAAACCGTGGCGCTCTTGTCCTCGCGGCCATTATTCACTGCCACAATGTAGTATTGATTTCCACGGCTAAAGAGTGCTGTCCTTACATCTTTCGTTGCGGAACAGGAATAAAGCGAAATCCCAAAATAACGGAGTATTTCAAGAAGCAGTTCCTTGGTCGGCTTGACTCCCAAATGAAGGATTTTCCCCTTGCCCAGCGTCTTGAGATAGCCGATCGTGTGAGTCCCGTAATTTCCGAGATTGGCTCGAATCGGCTTTCCCGAACATTCCTTGAAACTATACACAGAACTGATGACCTCAACTTGGGAACCTTTCTTGCCCGGATGGAATGAAAAACTGAAGCGCTTTCGAAATTCAAAAAGAATTTCGCTTGGCTCTTCAAATCCCAATAAATTACACGGTTCAAAAAGCTCGTCCTTCCTTGGATAATTTCGAAAAGCCACCAAGATACCACCCTCGCTCACATAATCACGGAGATGTTCGTGACCCTTGCGGCTCAACCATTGATTGCCCGAATAAAACACAATCTTTTTCTCACTCGGTCTAAGCCTGGGGTCAAAAAGTTCATAATCAATGTCCGCTTCATAAAGCGAGGTTAAGATAGGGCTGTCTGCTTCAATGGTACGGGCTGCATATTGAAGCGGATTAAAGGTCACCGCAATATCCGTCATTTTGGTCGCGAGGAACGGTTTCATATCACCATACATATGAACCAAACCTTTAAACACATCGTAGAGCTCACTCCGCCTTCTTCCCCACTCATTAATGGGAGACATGTACCAGTTATCACGATTCACCAACATGTACCAATTCCACCCGGCTGCGCCACCCAAAAGCGCGGTGAGCGTAATTAATCGGTAATGGTTAGGCGTTAAGATGCCCGATTCATAATGCCTCGCATGCCAAACGCCAGAAGCAAATTCAGCAATGTAAGAAGCTTTTGAGACACTTGTTAAGAACCGTACCTTATCAATTAATTTACGTTGTTCATGCTCATCTTCCATTAATTCGTTCGAGGGGTAGAGATCAATTCCCACCAAATCCGAGATGCTTTGCATTTGAGCCCAGTCGTGGGCATAGAAAAAAGGATATAGATTCAAATAAATCGGGATATCAATTCCGAGCTTGCGGTAGGCATTCACACACCATTTGGCACACTGATGGGCGTAATAATACTTGAATTCGAAATAATCCAAGTTTCGCTTCAGTTCGTGGTCACCTTTGAGCGGAAGACCGCGTTCATCTTTCAGCATACAAGCGATGAATGGACCGACTTGATTGAAATCCCGATATTCAGAAGCCCAGGCGTGATTGAGTTCATGGATATCGTTGCGATATTTTCCCTTGATAAATTCTTGGAAGAGTCCTGGTTTTCCGTTGAGACCATATTGATGCCCAAACACATCTGGCCATGGGTCAATTTCGTTATCCGCCTGAAGCAAAATGATGTGGCCTGACTGATGGGAAGCCAGATAGGGTTTAATCACGGAACACACTTTTTTGAGATAAGTTTCTGCGTACTCAAGAAACTTGGAATGCAGGCGGTGGTACTTATAGGCGTAGGAAGGAATGCCGTCGTTCGGCCATTCGCTGTAAATGTAAGGGCCTGGGCGAATAATCATCCAGAAACCCTCGCGCCTTGTTAGTTCTAGGAACGCCTTCAGATTATGTGTTTCATCGGTTTCGCCGGTAAAGTCAAAGTGTCCTCGCTTGACCTCATGATAATCCCAGGGAATATAAGTTGAAACCACTTTAATCCCCATTTGACGGATCTCTTCCAAAATGGTTTTCCAATAACGGGGATTCAGCCGCCAGTAGTGAACTTCTCCGCTTAAAAGCGGAATCTTCCGAGAACCGACGTAAATCTGATTTTGCTTCAGTTCAACTTTGCGTTTGCTCATCCCCCACCACTTTTCCTGATTAACTTTTCCAATTCAACTTTAGATCCGCTCACCACATTACAAAAAAGTGGTGGGGGATCATCCCAACCACCTGCTTGTTCACCACCCATGGTTTAGCACCGCTCGGGCGGTGAAATCTCGAAAAGATACAAGAACGCGCTTGATCATCAGATTCATAAGCGCGTTCTTGGCAAGCAGGTGGTGGGATCATAGGATGATATTAATCAGCCGATCAGGCACGATAATAAACTTTTTAATTTCCTTTCCGGCAATCCATTTCCTCACATTCTCGTCTGCCGCCGCTTGTTCCCTAAGTTTGGTTTCGGACATTCCTTTTGGTACTTTGAGGCGCGCACGAACCTTGCCTAACACTTGAACGACAATTTCAACTTCGCTCTCCACCAAGTACCGTTCATCATAACTCGGCCATTTCTCATATACCAATGATTTTTGATGGCCCAACTTAGACCAAAGTTCCTCCGCCATGTGCGGAGCAAAGGGAGAAAGCAACAAGACAAATGTTTCCAGGACTTTGCGCGATCTTTTTTCAAGTTTTGTCATTTCGTTCACAAAGATCATCAGAGCGGCAATAGCAGTATGGAATTTTAACTCTTCGAGATCGGCGGTTACTTTTTTGACCACTTGATGAAGTGCCCGAAACTCTCGCTCAGTTGGTTCTTGACCCACTAATATACTTTCCTCAACCACAAGACGCCAGACCCGCGCTAAAAATCGCGAGACTCCTTCCACTCCCTTTGTAGACCAAGGTTTTACCATTTCAAGCGGTCCTAAAAACATCTCATAAAGACGCACGCTGTCAGCCCCGTACTCTTTAACCAGCTCGTCGGGATTCACCACGTTGCCGCGGGACTTGGACATTTTCTGATTGTCCTCGCCTAGAATCATTCCCTGATTGACTAACTTAAGAAAGGGTTCTTGAGTAGATACGACGCCACAATCATAAAGCACCTTGTGCCAAAACCTGGCGTACAGCAAATGAAGAACCGCGTGCTCTGCCCCACCCACATAAAGATCCACCGCCATCCAATACTTTTCCTTATTAGAATCTATGAGAACGCGCTCATTCTTAGGGTCGATATATCTCAGATAATACCAACAAGACCCCGCCCATTGAGGCATGGTATTCGTTTCCCGTCTTGCGGGCTTGCCCGTTTCAGGGTCTTTCGTCTGAACCCAATCCTTGATTGTGGCAAGCGGACTCTCGCCCGTTCCTGTTGGTTCATAGGATTTAACTTCTGGAAGCATCAGTGGAAGATCTGAAATTGGGACTGGTTTTACTTTCCCATCTACATGAATGATGGGAATCGGCTCGCCCCAATACCGTTGGCGACTAAAGAGCCAATCTCTCAGACGGTAATTGACCGATTTTTTCCCGAGGCTCCTTTTCTCTAACCAATCCGTGATTTTGGAAATCGCTTGATCACTCGGAAGTCCGTTGATCGAAAAAGAACGATCTGGGGTTTCTGAATTAACAACCATTCCAACTCCAGTGAACGCTGCTTTTGAAATATCTCCGCCCGAAATCACTTCAACGATAGGTAATTTAAACTTCTTTGCAAATTCCCAGTCCCGTTCATCGTGCGCGGGTACAGCCATAATTGCCCCCGTGCCATAACCCATGAGAACATAATCCGCAATCCATATGGGAATCCTTTGGTCATTCACAGGATTGACGGCATAAGCACCTGTAAATACACCTGTTTTTTCTTTGGCAAGATCGGTCCTTTGAAGATCCGACTTTTTGGCTGCTTCTTCTTGATACCGCTTTACTTCTTTTTCATGATCCTTCGTTGTAACCTTAGAAACCAGCGGATGTTCGGGAGCGAGCACCATATAGGTCGCGCCGAAAAGCGTATCGGGTCGTGTGGTGAACACACGAATCTTTTCAGAACTCCCCTCCACCAAAAAATCCACTTCAGCCCCGACGGACTTTCCAATCCAGTTGCGTTGCATTTCCTTAATCGATTCGGGCCAATCGAGCTTTTCCAAACCTTCCAACAAGCGGTCCGCATACTTTGTAATTTTAAGTACCCATTGACGCATCGGTTTGCGAACGACGGGATGACCACCCCGCTCTGATTTCCCATCAATGACTTCCTCGTTGGCCAGCACCGTTCCTAATGCCGGACACCAATTCACGGGAATCTCAGCTTCGTAAGCCAAACCTTTCTCGTAAAGTTTTAAGAAAATCCACTGTGTCCACCGATAATAGTTAGGGTCGGTCGTATCGACTTCGCGATCCCAATCATAACTAAATCCCATCGCCTGAATCTGCCTTCTGAAAATGTCGATATTGCGCTTCGTCACAATCCGTGGATGAGTTTTGGTCTCAATGGCGTGTTGTTCGGTGGGAAGGCCAAACGCATCCCAACCCATGGGATGAAGAACGTTGAAACCCTTCATTCGCTTATAGCGGGCAACGATATCGGTTGCTGTATAACCTTCCAGGTGGCCCACATGGAGGCCGGCCGCCGAAGGATACGGAAACATATCTAAAACGTAGTACTTGGGCTTTTCACTTCCAGGCTCGCCGGGATTGGGAGCTCGAAACGTTTTATGTTCGAGCCAGTGTTTTTTCCACTTAGCCTCTATTTCATCAAAAGGATATGCTCTTTCTCGTTTGCCCATAATAATTTGTGGATTTTAACACAGATGATGTTTCAGAACAATGATCTCTCTACGGGTCCAAACCCTTCTTGTTTCGCTTCTTCCAGCTTTCTATGATCAGGGTAACTCCCGCCACAAAGAAACCCAAAAATCCCAACAAACCTAAAAACACATTTTTTTGAGCTCCCGCATAAAATGCCAACAGGATCAGAACAACGCCAAGCAAAAATCCCATATTTTCTCCCTGAGGTTAAAACTTGATTTCAATGAACCATGATGGTAATTGTGTAATCCCTTAGCGGGAGGGGAGAAAAGGGGTTACAGGCTGCCTCACTGAACAACGCCGGCATCAGAATATTCAGGCGCATGTTGCTCGATCTCGGTAAAGAAAGTGCGCAACCACATTTCCAAATTAACCACACGCCACAGCAAGCCATTCCAAGCATGCCTGCGTTCGAGGAAACTCTTTAGTTCTTCAACACGAATCCATGGTGCAACGGCAGCTTTGGACGGTTTGCTAAAAAAATGAAGAATGGCAGAGCGGCCCATCGCAAGCCATTTCTCTTCGGGTGTGGCAAATCCCATTTTGTCCGATCGAAGTCGCACCTTTTCAGGAAGAATTCCTTTCATACTTTCCCTGAGAATTCGTTTTGTGACTCCCTCCTCAACCTTAGCAGCTTCCTCCAGTCCAAATACCCATTCTACCAACCGGTAGTCCATAAAAGGGAGTCTCGCCTCGACTGAAAAATGCATGGAATTTTTGTCTTCGTATCTTAGAAGAGCCGGCAAAATATAGGTAAGGAAATCACTCCGGAGGGACTCGCTTAAATTTCTTTGGCAAGAGATCCGGTCTCTAAAATATTTAACGTGTCTGGTGAAATACTTACCTCGGAAATCGCGCCTTAAAAAGGGCGTGGCTCGCGCGATCTGATGGATAAACGGCAAGTGAAAAAAAGATGGCGAAAGGCGAAACATAAGGAATCCTAAAGTTCTAGGATCCTTAAATAGAAGAGGAAAACCTCGGATATCTCCACGCAAAATTTGCCCCAAAGCACGATTGGTTTGATAACGGGGATAACCTGCCAAAAGCTCATCCCCACCCTGGCCATTTAAGAGAACGTGAACGCTACGGCTGGAGGCTTCGCGCATGACGCACCAATGGGCATAAAGGCTGGTCGAACCAAAGGGTTCCTCCTGAGCGGTCATGAGCTCAGGCCATTCTTCCCAAAAACGATTGCCTTGCGGAAAGACAAAATGGGGATGCGCTCCGGTTTTCTCGAGAACTGGCTGAATAAACTTCCTTTCATCATAACGTTCCTCATCAAAACAAGCGCTAAAAGTTTCTAGAGGCTCAGAGTTATAATTTGCGGCCAAGGAAACAATACTCGAAGAATCGAGCCCGCCGCTCAAACAACTGCCTACCCGTACATCGCTTCGGAGGCGCAAGCGCACAGCCTCCGACAAGCGCTCGCGAAACTCAGAGGCACATTCTTTTTGATAAGGTTTATTTCCAATAACTTCCGGAAAGAAATACCAGCGTTCATACTTCAGATCGCCGTTTAAATCTACCGTCAAGCAATGGCCCGGTTCCAGGGATTGAATTCCTTTAAAAAAAGTCTGGGGTTCCCTTGTAGGAAGCGAAAGAACCAAGTAGTCAAAGATAGCCTCCTCAGAAACTTTTCTTGGAACCTGCGGCAACAGAAGAAGAGGCTTGATTTCCGAGGCAAAGAAAAAGTCCAAGCCAGCTTGAGCATAATAAAACGGTTTTACGCCAAAACGGTCTCGCGCACAAAAAAGAATTTTTTGCCGCACGTCCCATAAAGCAAAAGCCCACATGCCATTCAATTTATGGAGGCAATCTTTTCCCCACATCTTGTAGGCTTCCAGCACCACTTCGGTGTCTGTCCCCGAAAAAAATCTTACCCCCAAATTTTCTAGCTCCTGACGAATCTCCTTGTAATTGTAGACCTCACCGTTATAGGTGATCCACATGGTCTTCTGAGGGTCACTCATCGGCTGATGACCAGTGGCAGATAAATCGAGGATAGAAAGCCGGCGATGCGCAAAAACAAGCCGTGTTCGGCGAGGCCAAGGAAGATGATTAATGGAAGGTAAATGCAAATCCGGATGCGTGTCTCCTCCCGCACGGGTTTCGAATGTCCCGTCATGGGGATTCAAAAGAAGATATCCCTCATCATCAGGACCGCGGTGCCTGAGGGCGTCAGTCATAGCCTGAAGGGGAAGTGAGGTTATTTCATTCTCAAA
>JACOVU010000033.1 GCA_016177155.1 Candidatus Omnitrophota bacterium
CCCCATTTTCTGCGGCAACAGATGTGTCCCTTGACAGTCAACCTTTCATCATGTACGCTTCAACGAGAGTTGAAAACAGGCGAGCTCATATGAAGCACAAAAGAAAAAATAGAATCGATCAGCTCATCGAAAAGTCCCGACAAGGTTTTTTAGAGGATTGGGAAGTCGAAGTGGTACGTAAACAAATTTGCAGCAATTCTTCTTTGATCAATCATTACATCCATGCGATTGATCTTTTGGTGAATCAAGAACGTTGTCCCAAAGATGCAAATACCCTTACGCGTCTCAGAACATGGCTTTCGGTCGCCATGGCAGAAAACGATACCTTTCGGAAGGTGCTTTGGCGTCATATGCAATTAGTTGAAGCTACCGGTTCAGTGAATGGTGAAGCGGATGCCGCAGCGTTTATCATTCAGCAGATTAAGAGCCGCAGACAAGCCCTTATTGCGCAGATGGCAATGAAATAATTCAAGCCTATGCCTGAAGAGAAAGCTAAAGAAACGAAGGAAGCGAAGCAAGAAGAAGTTCACGAAAAAGCGAAAGAAAAGCCGCAGGAAAAGTCTCAAGAAAAACCTGTTGAATCAAAACCTGCCGAAGAATCTAAAAGCAAAACTACGAAGAAACGCAGGAAAGTGAGTGGTATGACGCTCGCCGAAGTAGAATCAGAATTAAAAACAGTCAAAGAAAAAATGGGCGCTTACCAATCCGCCTTCGCCCAGCATTTACTCGCCCGCAAGAAAGAACTGGCCTTTCGGCTCTTTCAAGTTTAACAGTTAACTTTCCGATAATTAACTGATGGTACAGTTACGTCTGGAAAAGTTAATTTTGGTGTTATTCCTAGTATCCGCTTACTGTTTTCCGTCGTCTTATCTTTATGCACTTCCCGAAGGCGAGCAGGTTGTTTCTGGGGAGGCTGTTTTCGAACGAGCCGATACCAATACGCTCAATATCACCGCTTCAAACAATTCCATCATCCATTATTCCTCCTTTTCGATCGCCAAAAATGAAACCGTCAATTTCTTCCAACCGACCGTAGACAGCTTTACGCTCAATCGGGTGGTAGGGACTGAGGCTTCAAACATTCTGGGAACCCTCACGGCCAATGGGAACCTCATTCTCATTAACACTCAAGGGATCTCGTTCGGACGAGAGGCTCAAGTCCGCGTGGGAGGTTTGATGGCTTCTACCCTGGACATTCCCAACGAGGATTTTCTTTCCGGAAGATATATCTTCGGCTTGACGGATGGCATTCAAAATGAATTTTCCGAAATTACCAATGAAGGCACCATCGAGACTCGCGAGCGAGGTTTTGCTCTCCTGATCGCTTCCTCCATTTCAAACGAAGGCACCCTCCGCGCCCCCCTCGGGACCGTTTCTCTTGCCTCGGGTAACCTGGTAGCGGTGGGACTTTCGAGCGACGGACTGGTTTCGGTAGCTGTGGAAGCACCTGTTTCTGGAACGGTGGTGAATCAGGAAGGCAAGCCCGTCACCGACCAAATTAAAAATCTGGGTGTCCTTGAAGCCGGGGGAGGGCAAGTTTTACTCAAGGCTGAAGCCGTGGACGAACTTTTTGAACAGGCCATCAATATGGAAGGCCACATTGAAGCCGATCAAGCCGTGATGGGCGAAGGGGGCATCATCGAAATCGTGGCCAAAGGCCCCGTCAGAATTGCCGCCCAAAGCTTAAGTGCCGCACAAGGTGAAGTCTTCATTCAATCAGATGAAGGAATTGAAATTACGGGAAATACCAAAACCCAAGGCAACACCACCTTTGAAGCGAAGAAAGATATTCAGGTTAATGCCGATCTCACCACCGATTCAGGAAACCTGACCTTCTTTGCCGATTCTGATTTAGATGGAATAGGAAGCTTTCTTCAAGCAGAGGATACAACCCTCAAGACGACCACCTTTGGTGACATTACCATCCAAGCCTCAGGAGAATCGACCCTTGCGAATATCATCTCGGCTGGAAGTCTAATTCTCAAACAAGCAGGCGCGGCTGTCACTTACACTGAGCATCCGGACTCTACCATGGTGACGGCAGGTTCTTTATCGATTGGAGAGGGCGTCACCTTAAAGGCTGCCAATACCC
>JACOVU010000040.1 GCA_016177155.1 Candidatus Omnitrophota bacterium
ATTACATTGGATACCCAACCTCCCACGACGGGGACCATCACAGTCAATGGCGGCGCTCAATACACAAGACAGACTTCCATCACGCTCAATCTTCAAGCGACTGACTCAGGATCAGGGGTCTCCCAAATGAGCTTCTCTCAGGACGGCGTGACTTATACGGCTCCTGAAGCCTATAACACCAGTAAAACCTGGACGTTTTCAACAGGAGATGGAAACAAAACCGTTTGGGTGAAGTTTAAAGACCTCTCGGGCCTTTGGTCAAATCCAGTTTCGGTCACCGTCTTACTTGATACTACAGTCCCCACAGGTTCCATGAACATCAACTCAGGGGCTCAGTATGCGGATTCTCTAACCGTGACTCTTAATCTTTCCGCTCAAGATACAGGATCTGGAATCGATAAGATGAGTTTTTCAAATGACAACATCACTTATTCAACCCCCGAAGCTTATGCGACAACAAAAATCTACACACTCCCAACAGGCGACGGCTCAAAGACCGTTTATGTGGCGTACTTCGATAAAGCAGGGAATGTAAGCCAGGTTTATTCAAAGTCAATCACACTTGATTCAACAGCACCTACCATTACTAATATCGCGTCAAGCTTAAGCTCAAATGGGGTCACCATTTCCTGGACGACCGATAAGCCCTCAGATACCCAGATTGACTATGGGCTCACGACTTCTTATGAATCTAACACGACACTTGATCCTGCTCTCGTCACAGCCCACGCTCAGACTCTCAATAACCTCCAAGTAGGTGCAACCTATCACTACAGGGTAAAGAGCCGCAATCAAACAGGAAAGTTAGAGACCTCGCCTGATTTTACTTTTACGGTTCAAAATCCGCAGGACACGATTTCTGAAACAGGTCTTGCTGGTTACTGGAACTTTGAGAATCTCACAAGCAATACCGTATCGGATAAATCAGGAGGTTCGAATAACGGGACCCTTGTGAATAATCCTCCTGTGAGCACGGATCATCCACCCCTTAACTTCACGAATACTCGGAGTTTGAGTTTTGATGGGTTTGATGATTATGTACGTGTTCCAAACAGCGCAAGTCTCCAGTTTGGCACGGGAAGTTTTACGATCGTCCTTTGGATGAAACCCGACACGGTGGCCACGCCAAGGCAGGCCATCGTGGACAAGGCAGATGGAACGAACGGGTTTCGTTTCATTACCTCCAATGAGGATGGCGATCGGCTTAAATTCATCAGGGGCGTCTATTTTGCCGATGGCGTCCAATCGAACGACGGAGTCTTGACAGCCGGCCTCTGGCAGCATGTCGTGGCAGTAGTCGACACAAGCTTGACCCCTCAGGTGAGTTTCTACGTCAATGGAGTCTACGCAGGAGGCGGCAATCTTCCAGCCAATGGCCGAATTGCTACCACAACGACCGATCTTTTCATCGGAAGAAAAGGCTACGACGTTTCAGGCGTATACTATTTTGACGGGAATATGGACGATGTTCGAATCTACAACCGCGCACTTTCTCAAACTGAAGTCCAAAACCTCGCGCAAGGAAACCTTCATCCCACACTGGCGCCTGTCATTGCCTTTAGCTCTCCGGCTTCAACCGCCAATTCCAACTATACCTTAACTTATACCGTAGATGGAGTGGCCACAAGCGAAACTTGGAAGCTCACCCCTGGTGCAAATGAGCTTCTCGTAAATGCTCTTGTACCAGGAAAGCCTCCAGCTTTTGTGAAGTACACTGTCACACTCACCCAGACAGAGCCCAGTGTTCCTGCGATGCCCGAGGTTCCCGTGCTATCTGGGAATCTTGTTTCAGTGACCACTCAAGATGGTCTCATCCTCAAATACGATCAAGGCACCCTTGTCGCTATTGAAAAGCCAAATGAATATGAGCTTTATTTCCCAACTCTTGATACAAACGGAAATTTAACTGGCGGCCTGCTTCTCTTTAGCTCAGGGGACAAGCTTCTTTACGAGAATTCAGTCCCCATCTATCAGATCTCGGCTGGTGGGGATAAAACCTATTATGACCCGGATGGAACCGTAAGAGCTTTTGAGACTTCATCAGGTGAGAAAACCCGCTTTGCTTATCGAACGGATGCTCAAGGAAAGATCATAAGCCTTCTTGCTTTGGAAACTTCCCGGACGAGTCTTTATGAGGCTTCGGGAAAGCCCGTTTGGGTTTCCATGACGGATGGAACAGACATCCGCTATGAAAATGGAATCTTAAAAGAATATCGGGACGCTTCAGGGAATCGTTATCAATATGAGATCACCCAGCTTCTTACGAATGGAACTCTAACGGGCTATCGTTCAGAACTTATAGGCATCATTCCAGCAGGCTCGTGGACACCGATGTCTTATGCTCAGATTCAGGGCGAGCTTGCAAGTTATCCGAGCGTAAAACAGACGCTTGAGCAAAAACTTGCAAAATCAATCAATTATGACGTCTCAGGAAAGATTCTCGAATTCGATTCCGGAAATGGTGAAATCTTAAGTCTTCAAAACTCACTTCCAACCTCCCTTCGTGATAAAACGGGAAGTCTCACTTTAATTGCGAGCCAAGTGAGTTCCAATGGAATCCTGAGCTCCATTAACCTCGATGAAACATCTAATCCTGATCAGACCTTTGATTCCAATGGAAATCTCTCATCGATCCGCTTAAGTGACGGATCTGTGCTTCAAGTGACAAGCCTCAAGGTAGATGAAATTGTCACCCAAGATGGAAGTGTATTAAGTAGTCTCATCTGGAACGGAAGCTCACTCACTGGGTTTATCCGCACGAAAGTAGACGGCTCTAAAGAAATCTATCAATCCTCAAGATTAATTCAAAAGATTGATGCGAGTGGTGTGACGACCAATTACATTGCTTATGGCTCTGAAGACAGGCCCGACACCATGACCACAGTAGACGGGCGGACTTATCAATTCATTCAATACACAAATGCCCAAGGCCTTCCTGAGCGCAAAACCGAGCTCATTTCGATGGATTTAGAAGACGGCTCCCGGATTGAATTTAAAAATGGCTCACCGACTCGATACATCCAAACCAAACAGGTCCAGATGGATCCTTATTCTGTACCCGATCTTCCTCAAGGCGAGTCTTATGTGCCATCGGTCATCGTGGGTAACGGGATTGAGCTTAGGTCCCTTACCATTGACTCCACTGGGCTCATTCTAACTGGAGAGGCCCTCTTCCCGGATGGGACTCAATACATCATTCAAAATGGATCACTCCTCAAACAAATCACTCCTTTTGGAACAATCCTGGAGCCCCAGGCTGAGCTGCCCAGCTTTGAAGCGCCCGAGCCCATTCTCAAGGATTCTGTGCTCAGCCCGGGAGAGTGGGCTTACCGGAACGAGCTCTTGAGGAACCAGCTTGCCTTCTTTCAAGACGGTGTCGGGATTGATACCCTCTCTGGGATGCCGCTTGATAACTATAACGGAGCCACCTCACAGGCTTCTGACTATAGCCAGGCTACCTTGATTGGCTTTTATGCCGAAATCCTTGCCGCCATCGCAACGGGAGGTTATTTCACCAATGTCATGAGCCAGCAAGAGGCATATCAAAGGCTCCAGAATCTCCTCGTCGAAACCTACTACGCCCAGAGCCAGGCCGGTTGGAACGGGATGTTTGCTTTCTTTAAAATCGCAAAGGATCCGGCCACAGGAAAACCGGTTTACTCAAGGTATGGTGACACGATCGGAATCGGGGACAATCTCAATCTTTCAGTAAGCCTTTCCAGCGTGATCGGTGCCATGAGGCAAAATTACTCGTCTTCGGATCCCTTGCGTACCTACCGGGACAATATCATGAGCTATGCTGAGGTCATCATCTCGAGTCAGGAGACGGGCTACGCTCGCTTCTACGATTCCCAGGCGAAGAAGTTCCAAATGGCCTACAACCCCACGCGAGCTCAATTCTCAGGTTACATGGACCGTGTCTTCAATGAGTTTAGGACGGGGCTCATCTGGCTTGCCTCAAGGAATTCGACGTATCGACAAGCGGTCGATAACCTCGATGTCACGATACGTCCCTACACAACAGAAGAGGGAAAGACAGTTGAGCTTGCTGTGCCCTTTGATGGAAACACGTTTCAGATGTTTTGGCCCTTAATCCACGTGGATGAGACAAAGTATCCAGAGTTTGAAGTAGCGTTAAGAAACTTCCTTTACGCTCAAGCGGAGTATGTTTCTCGGAACAATACCCCAGGCCTTCTTTCAGCAGGGGATGATGTGACGAGTGGTTATAACGGAAAAATAGGACTTCCAGAAGCGGCAGAAACAGACGATCCGCTGGTTACCAATGTGGGTTCCCTTTACGGCACTGCCTCTGCTTATCCGCTTGCACCTCACTACACACTTCAGTTCCTCAAGAACGTGGAAACTCTCTTTCCAGGAATTAAGACGGACAAAGGTTACGTGGATGCGCTTAAACTCGGAACACCTACGGTCGTAGACGGCCAGACGATCCAAAACCCCGTTTATTCCTCCAAGTATTTCGGGGTGGACCAGGCCTCTTTCTTCCTCTCGATTCTCGGCAAAAGCCAGGATTATTTCTCATATTACCTTGAGACCCAGAACCTCAGGTCAAGCTTTGATTCCACCTACAAATCCATGAGCTTTAATCTGAAGCCTGTGGCCGAGTTCAATCCTGAGGCTCCAAGCTTCGGCTCATCACTTCCTACTCTTTACACAGGGACAAGTCAGGCTCCAGATGGTCGCTCGAATGAGCTTGTGAAACAACCTGCTCTTATTTCTCAGGTCACAGATCCTGATTTTGGTGTGGGCCAAGTCTTTAATTACCTCAATCCCGAAGGAAAATTCCATCACATTGAAATTGAATTCAGCGAAGCAGCCCCCGCAGGGGGTGGGGAAGGGATTCTGAAAATGAATCTCGGAGAATACCTCCTTCTTCCCGGTCGCTCTGACCTTGGCCGATCGGTCCTTGAGTCGTTTCAACTTGATTTACTCAATCAATCCACTTCACAAGGCGCTTTCTTTACACAAGGGCAAGGTTATGCCAATCAAGCGATTATAACGGATCCACAAATTGGTGAAGCCCGTGTGATTGATTTTGATTTAAGACAGGTCGAGTATCCCGTAGGTCTTTGGGCGCTTTATAGTGGACTTGATCTTTCCAAATATGATTACCTTTCCATTCCGATTCGTCTTGGATCGAACACCCCAAATGGGGTGGGCGCCAAAATCGAGCTTAAGGGTTTAGGTGAAGTCCTCGTCACAGGCCCTCTGACAAGTGAGTGGCAGTACTTTCAAATCCCAATCGTAAAGCCCGCAGGCCTCTTAAGCGAGATTGCCGTATCCATCCAATCCCAAAATGGAAGTCCAGTACTCGGGGAACTTTATCTTGGCCCCTTATCCGCCTTTAAAATCAGAACGACTCGGCAGGTTGACTGGGTCTCAACCATTGGAATGACGGATGCTGCCTTAAGCACTCTCCTTAAGACCAAAGTGATTACGAGTTCAACTGGAGGGGGCTTCGTTACGGCTCAAGAGATCCTTGAAAACTTCACCTTAGATAGCGAAGGAAAATTAATTGACGGAATCCTTCATTTGGCTGACGGGGGGACACAGTATTTCAAGCGCGGGAAACTGATGAAATGGGTCTTTCGAAACGGAAGAACTGTTTTATTTGAAAATGGTCTCGCCTCTTTTGCACTCGACCTTGCCCATGGAACCTTACTGGAAGGAAGATTCTATTATGACCAAAGCCTAAATGGGACAGTCCGCTCCTTCATTCTTCAGGATAATAACACGAAGAAGATCTTTGGCTCAGACGGCCTCCTCAAGACTATGGTCAGTTACGGCCAAACCATTAATTTTGCAGGTGGCGTCATAGATTCCATCTTAACCCCTACGGCAACCTTAACCAACGTAGTCTTTGCGGATGACAAGACGCTTTTAAGGGCGCATGTCAAAATGAATGATGGACGTGAGTTTGATATCGACCAAAGCACAGCTCAAGTGATTAACCGGCCGAATGGCGTTAAAGTCTATTACCTTGGGAATTACATTACCGCCATTGAAACCACCCAAAACGGCAGAACTGATTTTACCTATAGGACGAATGCTCAGGGCCAGGTGACGGGAGTCGATGCCACCTTTAATGAAGTGCCTACGGATCCCTTAACCATAAAGACAATTTCGTTATTTGAATATATCTACCGGCCTGAAAGGACGCTTGAAACAGCTGAAATCTTAAAAAACCCGCTTCTTCACATTATTCCGACTGCCTCAGTAAGCTCCTTTTCCTATCCGGGTGCCATTTATCCTCCCGAATATGTTTCAGCCTCACCAGGGAATTTCGATGGCATGAATTCCCAGGCGAAGTTTACCTTTAAATATAACAGCACCACGGGTCCTTACATGGGAATGTCCATTAAGCATCCCTCCGAACCCGTCTCAATCAGTGATTATGGGTTTGTGATCCTGAGACTTGCTGAGAAATCCACCATGACCTGGGCCCAGGATTTTAATTTTGAGCTTAAAAATTCAACCGGCTGGGCCATGTACACCTTTCAAGCCGCCAATGCCCCCAACCAATACAAAAGCTATGAATTCTCACTGGCTGGAAAAGTGGGTACCGAAGCTGAGCTTACGCTTCTCGCCATCCGTGAACCGGGAGGGGTCGGCCAAGATGCCGTCATCTATATTGGAGATATCGCCTATGTGTCCTTAAAAATCCTGGATCACCCCATCTGGGAAGATGAGATTGGGTTCACGCGCGCCCAAGCCCAGGATATCAAAATTGAATCAGATCTCCTGACTCAAGTGGGTGAGAAAATCGCACAAAAGAAACCCCTCGTTTATACGAACCTGGTTTCATTTCTTAATCTTCCCACCACGCTGATTTATACCGATGTGAGCACGACAAGAGCGGGTGAGCTTGTTCAGTACAAGCGTTTTGATGGAGCCCAGGTCACATTAAGCGGCCAGAATGTCACAAAAGTGATTCTTCCCGATGGGACTATTAATGAATATTTCCCAAGCACCAATTCAGCTCAAGGTTTAATCCACGGGGATACGGATCAAGGAAATAATACCCTCGAGTATCAATACGGGAATTTAAGAAAAACGACGCAGCCGGACGGCCATGAACTGACATTTACCTATGAATTCGATACGGACGGAGGCGAAATTACGGTTATTACAGATAGTGTCTCAGGTGATGTTAGGCGTTTTAAAGAGGGTAAGCTTTTAAACTCTACAACACAGGATAATCTTAAAACAAACTTCACCTATCAAAATGGAAAGCTTTCCGTAGCCGAGCTTACATATAAAAACCGGGTCCTCGACAGCACCCGTTACTACTTTAATGATGATGAAACTCAGGTGACCGATGAGCGGGGCACCACCTGGTTTTATGACTCAAAGGGGAACCTCACGAAACATCTTACCAAAGACGGCTATCTATTTGAATATGTAGATTACAGTCAAAGTCTCGATACAAACGTATTAATCGATCCGAGTGATTATAAGAATCAGGTTTTTACAGCCACTGATTTAAGAGCCTCTCGGCTCAGAGGCTATGAATCAACGGATGGCTCGCAGCTTTTATTTAACGATGATGACCTCGGTGAAATAAAACTAATCAATGGGGATCAAGCTGTGAATCTCGTTTTTGATTCCCAAGGAAGAATCCGAACGGGGCAGGTCCAGCTTGCCAATGGAGTCGTCATTTCGATTGGAGACTATCTTCCGGTTTCAGGAAGACGAGCGGATAACTCAGTCTTTAATCTCGCTTTTCCTGCATCTGGGGAGCGTGAGATTTTATTCCGGGAAGACGGAAGCTTTGAAAGTTTCAAAATCACACTCGATGGACATACCTATTACTACGACATCGAAGGAAAGCTCACGAAAGTCGTCTTTCCGGATTTCAAGCAGGATGAGTTTACTTACACCAAAAACTTAAGCGGCGTGATTACAAGCTATGAGATGCTTGATTCAGCACCGGTTGTTTTTAGAGGCGTTCCTTATCCAAAAGCCGTTACGCTTAAATCAGAAGGAACAGGTGCTGCCAGAAAGCTTTCGCTCTTAGACGGAACCACTGAAGTGACTTCAAAGACAGGCTCCGGATTCATTGCCTCGGTATTCCTTGAAGACCTCGGGACTTGGAATACGGTAACGGGCAGTTTCGCTTCCGCAGCAGACCGGTTTGCTCTCAAGAGTTTTCTCACTGGTGTCAAGCAAGGCCAATACGTATCGGCCATGGTTTCTGATTCCGCGCTTCAAACCGCAGGGACTTCTACAGAACGAAATGAAATATTCAGCCTTCTTGAAAGCATGGGCGCAGGACGAATCCGTGAAGCAGCAACCAATAATCAAGACTGGTCCTTCTTCGGAATGAAAGGACTTAATATTGGTGAAGCCTCTGAGGAAGTTAAGACTCTTAATTCCATCGGAACTTCTTCATCGGTTAAACAGACCATAACAAATACTACTTATACAGCTGGAATGACCTTTAATGGTGTTCTCATGTATTTAAATGCACCAGTCTCTGAACTTAACTCCTTCACGAGTTTCCTTTCTAGATACAAAACCTATCAGCCTGATTATGAGATCCAAGCTCTAAGCGTCTATAACTCAAAGGATGAGCTTGTTTATTCAGAGCGCCTTGATGGTGTGAGGACTTATTACCAAAATGGGAAAGCAAAAGAAACCTTCGATCAATCAGGAGAGCTTCTCTACAGCTATGAATATGACGCCAATGGAAACCAAATCAGGATCAATATCATTAAAGCGGAAGCTGACTTCAATGAAAAGATGGCTGAAGTGAGAGCAAAGGTTGAACAGGAGAAATTTGATGCCTTATACGACCTTTCTTGGAGAGACGAAGCAGCCAGGCTTCAAATCAAGGAACAAGTCAATGAAGGACTACAAGCGATTGATAACGGAATCGCTACTCTTGAATCCCAAAGATTTCAAGATGTTAAGGTATGTAAAAGTGCTTTTTTGTGGTTCGGGAAAAAATGTAAACACATAACGGTTGAAGTGCCCGGTGTTGCCGATGCGATCAATAACCTTCGGAACGAAAGAGTCAATCTCCTCGAGACCCAGGAGCGAGAGCTTGGCAAAATCGCTAGTGAAGTCGAATCAAAACGCCTTGAAGTAGAAACGTCATTAAATGACCAAATGGCACAGCTTGATGAAGAGGAGTGGAAGTTTAAAGATAATGTCCTCCATCAGGAAATGGATCCAGTCATCATTAGTTTCTACCGGGATATTCTGGGCCGAGATCCTTCCACAGATGAAATCAATCAGTGGGTAAATACCTACCGCTCAAGCGG
>JACOVU010000054.1 GCA_016177155.1 Candidatus Omnitrophota bacterium
AAAATCCTTTCATGCTCAGTATTCTGCGAAGCGGAAAGTATACGAGTATCAGATATTTAATTCTCCAGTCCGATCTCCCTTAGTACGTTCACGATCTTTTTTCTTTCCGTATCCGTTAAATCTTCTGAGAATGAAACGTGCTGCGCGCCTGCTTTGTGGAAAACATGATTTTCGTGCTTTTGAGGCAAGCGGGGGGAGGCGAAAAAGCGCAATTCGAACCATCCGAAAATTTGAGATTAAAAGAGAAGGTAAAATGATTTCTTTCACGGTTGAGGCCAATGGATTCCTTTATAAAATGGTTCGGAGCATAGTGGGAACGCTCCTTCAAGTAGGATCGGGCAAGATTCAATTAGCTGATTTTAAAGAGATTTTGGCGAAGAAGGATCGCAAATTAGTCGGCCCAACCGCTCCATCGCAAAGCCTTACTCTGAAACAAGTTATGTATTAGGCCATTTGAAGGGGGGAATAACTTTGACAAGGGTAAGTGGTTTTGTTATACTTGCCCCTCTTTTCCCAAAAGCCATGAAAACATTTATTCCAAAAGCAAATCAGATTGAGCGAAAGTGCTTCTTAGTCGACGCCCAAGATAAAATCTTAGGCCGTTTGGCGACGCGGATTGCGACCATTCTGATGGGGAAGGACGAGCCTTTTTATACGTCCCACATCGAGTGCGGGGATCAGGTGGTAGTGATTAACGCCAAGGGCATTCGTGTCACGGGACGTAAGGCTAAAGAGAAAGTTTACCAGCGCTATTCCGGTTATCCTGGTGGAAGATATACGGAAACCTTTGAGGAAGTACAAGCGAGCAAACCGGAACTGATTATTACCGAAGCCGTGCGTCGGATGCTTCCCAAAAGCAGGCTCGGAGACAAAATGCTGAAACGTCTCAGGGTTTATTCAGGTGCTGAACACCGCCAAACCGCTCAGAAACCAATTTCACTTGAGTTCTAATATGACCGAAGATACGACCCAAGAAATGTCTTATTACGCAACAGGGAGACGGAAATCTTCCATCGCTCGCGTTTGGCTTGAGGATGGATCGAAAGAAGTGCTCGTGAACGGTTCAAAGTTGGAGGCCTATTTTCCACGAGAAACGCTGCGCATGATTATTCAGCAACCTTTCGAAGCGGCAAAACTCGGTGACCGTTTTGGGTTGAAAGCGGAAGTAAAAGGCGGTGGTTTAACCGGACAAGCGGAGGCCTTACGGCTTGGAATTTCGAGAGCACTGATTCAATTTGATTCTAATCTCCGCCCTCTCCTTCGCAAGGGTGGATTCCTGACCCGAGACCCGCGCAAGAAAGAGCGTAAGAAATTTGGACGCAAGAAAGCGCGCCGTAGTTTTCAATATACCAAACGGTAATTGTCGGGTTCATTCGGATTTATGCGAGTTCCGCTCCTTCGATGGTTATTGGTTTTGCTCCTGCTCGCTCAGTTTTTGGGTTGTGCGGAATTTCTTGAGGATTATAACTATAATCCAATTGGCGCAACGCAAACTCGCGACTATTGACTTTCCCCGTGAAAGGTTCTTAAAAAATGTTTAACATTCCGAGACTTAAAAAGATCCTCCTTTTCACTTCCGTTTGCGCAAGTATTTTTATTCTTGCCCTCTTTTCTTCTATTCCATTGCTGATTCGATCTCAGTATTTGGAAGAGTTTGTGACGAAAGCGATCCAGAACCAGTCTGGATATCTTTCATCTTTTCAGGGACTCCGCGTTTCTTTTTTTCCAACGCCCGTCTTGCACATCGAATCGTTTGAATTGAAACCTGAGGACGGTAATACCACATTGCCGCTCGTCCGTGCTGATAAAGCTGCTTTTCGCCCATCTCTTTTTTCTCTCTTGATTGGAAAGCCTGAATTGGCGCATGTTGTTTTGAACCATATGGACATTCATTACACGTGGCGAAGCAAAGATGGGAAAGTGGTGAAGACAGTTTCACTTAAAGATGCGAATCTTGATCTTTGGAACATTCGCGAGAGTCATCCCATTCGTTTCAGGTTAAAAGGCAAATTCTTAAGTGGTCTCGAGAATGTAGAGCTTGAAGGAACATTTGAGAGCGATTTTAAGAATTTTAGAATGAAAGATCTGATTGTCAAATCAGAGTTTTCCATTGGGCCAGTTGAGCTTGTGCACTTGGCAGGATGGTGGGGAGGAGCGCTTCCTCTCGAATTTCAGAAGGGGACAGGATCATTTTCAGGAACGGTGCTGAAAAAAGAAGGTTCTTCCGAGCTGGTTCTTGATGGAAAGTTCAACGTTCAGGATCTGGTTTATCGAATTCCTCCCAAGCCTGTATCAAGTCTTTTAGGAAACTACCAAAGCAAATTTCAGGTCACAATCGATCTTGCAAGCGGTGCTTTGGCAATCCGAAATGGAATTTTGATTGCTCCTTTCGGAGGGCCGTTTGACTTTGAGTTGAGGTTCAATATGTTTAAGTTTTTCGTAGAGGAAATTTTGATTAAGTCTAAGGAAGTACGTCTCGATACGCTCCCGCCATATCTTCTTTCTTTTACTGAACTCCTGCCCGTCAATCTTGGATTTTCAGGTCATAGCCAAATCGATTTTTACGGAAAAGGAGGTCCTGGATTGCTTACGATAAACTCACGGATGGATTTGACTGGGACCACGCTCAACTATTCGAAATATTTCTCGAAGCCAAGTGGGACACCCCTTTTTTTAAAAAGCGATCTCAAATTATTGGGCGGAAAAGTTTTGCGTGGCAATTTTTCGTTGGAGTTTGAGCAGGCATCGATGAAAGGCTCAATTGTGAATCTCGATCTTGTGTCAGGTGAGTGTGAAGTCACTATTTTGACCAACAAGTTTACAATCGACGGCTGGCAACAGTATTTTCCCACTTTGAGACAATTTGCGCTTTCCGGCGGAGTGAAGGTGCTCACGAGTTTTAAGGGAAATTATCGGTTTTTAGATCAAGCACGCTTTATGAATAACGTTACCTTTGATCACCTTGCGGCAGGAGCTGCCAACGGAGCACAGCTCGGAAACCTATCAGGTTCGATCGATTTCGGACCTATTGATTCGGAACTACACCACATTCGTTTCGATATTGGAAATACGCCTTTTACGCTTGAAGGAAAAATGCTTCGCTCACCCGACAGCCGTTGGCTTGTGAATCTTCAAAGTTCAGCTATTGATCTTCGCGATTTGGTTTCTCAACTCAGAAAAATCTCGGAAGCGACACAATGGGAAGGTGGGCGCTTGAATTGGGACTCGATTGAAACTCGGCTTACCCAAGTGGTGGGGGCGGATGAAACGTTAGAGCGGTTTGCAACTCAAGTGGCTTGGAGTAAAGATCGGATTTTAATTCCCGAATTGAATTTTAACGCATTTGACGGTTCTGTTACGATGCGGGCAGATTTTAATCAATCGACTTCTTCCCCACGCTCTCTGATTGACTTTCAAGTGGACCGCATTAGCCTTGCCCGAATGCAAGCGGGGCATGAACAACCACTCCTTCAAGGCAATTTATTCGGGGTCGGTACTGTGACGAGCGAAGGGCCGTTAGATGGTGGTTGGCTTGAACGTTTAAAAGGTAGAGGGTCCATATCAGTGACGAATGGCGAGCTCCGCTCGGTCGATATTTTAGGCGGTTTGAGCGAAATCGCAGAACTCGCATCGCTTAAAAGTTTTGAGTCAGGAGTGACTCGCTTTAGTGATGTCCGGGGTGATTTTGGAGTTGGAAATAGAAAGGTAACAACGGAGAATCTCTTTTTGGTGTCTGAAGATTTTGAAATTCAAGCAGCAGGAGACCTCAATTTTGATGGAAATCTTAATTTTCGGCTTTCTGTATTTTTGTCTCCCCCTTTAAGTCAAAGAATTGCGCCTGGTCTTGGGGAAAATATGCGATTAGGGCCTATTCCCATTCTGATCGTCGGCCCGATTACAAAACCAGCAGTTCGCAAAGATCCCATGTTGATCGGCACTTTCGCACAGCAATTGCTGCAACAACAATTTTCTAAAATTGCTTCCAGATTTGTTCCTACCCCACCGCAAAATGAAAAACCTTCTTCACAAGAGCAACACGAGACTACCAGTACTGAAGGAGGAAAGCCCAAGCGTCCTCAAAGTATGGAACAAGCACTGGTTGATAGCGGCTTTAGCTTGCTTGAGAATTTCTTTTCCCAGAAAAAGACTTCTTCTTCCTAGCGGGGTAAATCCTTAATTTCTTTAAAAGTGTTTGAGCTGCGTGGGCTTCGGCCTCTTGTTTTGTCCTTCCAACGCCCTTTGCCTTGAGACGAGATTTCCGCTTGATGGCGACGGAAGCGGCAAATGAAGCTCGCTTCTTGTAGAATTGGCTTTGATAGATGGGGAGTGTACCGTATTCTTTTTGGGTGTATTCTTGGAGCGTGCTTTTAGGATTTGGGTCAAGCTGAAATAGTTTTCGTTCATTAAAGTAAGGTTTAAAGTGTTTTGCAAGAAATCGTTCCACTGCTCTTGGGCCCCGATCGAAATAAACAGCTGCAATCAACGCTTCAAAAGCATCCGCCAAAATTTTTTCCATGACTAAGTCAGGGTGATAAAGTCCTGACTTGCCTAATCGGAGATACTTTTTGAGTCGAATGGATTGGGCAATCCTGACAAGCAGCTTGCGCGAAACCAGAGTGGACCGAAGGCGGCTTAACGTTCCTTCATTCGCTTTTGGAAAAAGTTGATAGAGTCTTCGGGCAATGAAGAAATTGAGAATGGCGTCACCCAAAAACTCAAGCCTTTGAAAGTTTTGAGGTAGTTTCTCTGTTCCTATCTCGGTGGAATAAGAGGGGTGGGTTAAAGCAGCTTGGAGCAACTTTTTATTTCGGAAGGTATTTCCAATAGCTTTTTCGAGTGAAGTCATAGATTTAAGCCAAGTTTCCCTTAAAAATAAGGGGTATACGTTCGAAAGTCAAGTTTAAAATTTAACCTAACCTATTCATTTGACAATGGATAAGTCTAGATTTATAATAACCCCCTCACTTTACTCCCAGGAGTTATTTAAGGCCAGAGGCGGTATCTTTACTTCTTTCTAAGCACCCCGTGTGTTTAGAAAGTTTTTATTTTTTAGCCCCGTTAAAGGCGATAAAGGAGATGGTTGATCACTATGCTGACTTGCTCGATTATCGGAGCAACAAGTTTTACCGGGAATGAATTGATTCGGCTGCTCGTACGCCACCCTCATGTCAAAATTGGGTCACTCACGACTCGGTCAGAGGAAAAGATTGACGTGCGTGAGCAAGTTCCCTCTTTGGGGAAAGCAAGTGATCTGGTCATTGAGAAATTTAATTTTCAAAAGGTGGTAAGAAATTCGGACGTCGTTTTCGTAACGCTCCCTCATACCTTCGCCATGAAAATTGCAGGCGATTTCTACGATGAAGATAAGGTAGTCATTGATCTCTCGGCTGATTTCCGACTCAAGCGGGCGGATCTTTATGAAGAGTGGTATCAAGAAAAGCATACGAGGAAAGATTTGCTCAAGCGGACGGTTTATGGGCTTCCTGAAGTGTATCGGGGGCAAATTAAGCAGGCCAATTTGATTGCCAACCCCGGTTGTTACCCCACGGGATCCGTGCTGGGTTTGGTCCCGTTGATCAAAAATGATTTGGTCAAACGAGATTCTATTATCATTGATGCAAAATCAGGGGTGAGTGGTGCAGGAAAAAAGCTTTCTCAGGCCACCCAGTTTTCAGAGGTGGATGAGAATTTTGGAGCGTACAAAGTCAATCGACATCAACATACGCCCGAAATCGAGCAGACGCTTTCGGACGTTGCTTTGGAGAAGATTGACGTTACCTTTGTGCCGCATTTGCTTCCTGTCCATCGAGGCATTCTCTCAACGATTTATGTGAGACGCAAAGCTGGAATCAAGAAAGACAAGTTGGTGAAAGCGTTTGAGGCATTTTCTGAGCAAGAACCCTTTGTTCGATTCTTGGGCGTTGGGCGTTTTCCGACACTGAGAAACGTTCAGTACACGAATTTTTGCGATATTGGGATTGCGATGGATAATCATTCGGACCAAGTGATTGTGATTACCGCCATTGACAACTTACTCAAAGGAGCAAGCGGACAAGCCATTCAAAATATGAACATCCGCTTAGGCTTTCCTGAGGAAGCCGGACTTCTCTAAAAAAGGAATCATCAACTCATGGATTTTAAGATTGTCCCAGACGGAAGCGTATCTTCACCCGAAGGTTTTCTCGCTTCGGGAATGAATGCTGGAATCAAGACCAGTTTTCGGAAGTTGGACGTTTCCTTAATTTATTCGGAAGTTCGAGCGGTGAGTGCGGGTACATTTACAACCAATCAGGTGAAAGCCTGGCCGCTTTTACACGATTTGAAAGTGATCAAGGGCCGCTCTCACCAGGTAATCTTTGCCAACAGTGGGAATGCCAATTGTTTCAATGGAGAATCAGGCAGGCGAGCAGTTGAGGCTTCGCTTAGTCTGCTTTCTCGGAGATTCAAGCTTTCAAAGAATCAAATTTTCTTGGCTTCGACAGGAATTATTGGGAGAGCGTTTCCGATCGGGCAGATTCGGAAAGCAATTCCAGAGCTGGTTAAAAATTTATCGAAAGCAGGCGGACATGATGCTGCTCGGGGAATTTTAACGACGGACACCCATCCTAAGGAAATCGCGGTTCGGTTTCTGGTAGATGGAAAGCGAGTTACCTTGGCAGGAATGGCAAAAGGGGCTGGGATGGTTTGTCCTGAGATGAATCGAACAGGGTATCGAAGCGCGCGTCACGCGACGATGCTTTGCTTTTTGACAACGGATCTCAATATTTCAAAGTTGATGCTTCAAAAAGCGCTGTCTCATGCGGTAGACAAAACGTTTAATAAAATTGTGATTGATAATGATCAAAGCACCAATGACATGGTTTTGATTCTGGCCAATGGAAAGGCAAAGAACCGAAAAATTACCTCTGACGATAAGAGGTTTCATCGGTTTCAAGAAGCTCTGACCTATGTTTGCGCTCATATTGCGAAAGGCCTTGCTCAAGATGGGGAGGGTGTTACCCACATTTGCGAGGTGGTAGTGAAAGGAGCTCGAACGCCCGAGGAAGCCACGAGACTTTCGAGACAAGTGTCATCCTCGATGCTCTTTAAAACGATGCTTGCCGGCGGTGACCCAAACTGGGGGCGAGTAATAGGTTCGGTAGGAGCAAGTGGCGTTCAGTATTCGCCCAAGCTTGATATTTCTTTTGACGGCATTCCGATTTTGGTGAATGGCAAAGAAAGAGCGAAAAACCGAACACGGCTTCGGCAGGTGCTCAAGAAAAAGGAATATCAATTGGAAATTAATTTAAAGAAAGGAAAACACTCGGATCGGTTTTGGGCCACCGATCTGACCAAGTTTTACGTTTGGATCAATGCCAGCTATTCAACTTGACCAGCTTGTCGAAAAAGCAGACATCTTAATCGAAGCGCTCCCGTACATTAAGCGTTTTCGGGGGAAGGAAGTGTTGATTAAGTATGGGGGTGCAGCTATGCTCGATCTCCAAGTTCGGGAGAATGTGCTGCATGATCTTGTATTCATGAATTACGTGGGGATTCGGCCTATTTTGATTCATGGAGGCGGTCCTGAAATTACGGACAATTTGAAGAGAGCAGGTGTCCAATCAAAATTTGTAAATGGTCTTCGGGTGACCGACAGGGACACGATGAACGTGGTTGTCGAAACACTCGCGGAGATCAACCGAAAAATGGTGTTTGATCTCACACGTTTTGGGGCGCAGGCGGTTGGGCTTTCAGGGCATGACGCAGAAATTTTGAAAGTCAAGAAACATCAGGCAAATGGAGACGTGGGTTTTGTGGGTGATGTGGTATCGGTCAATTACGCGCCCATTCGAAAACTGACGGAAGCGGAAATCATTCCCGTCATTTTTCCCGTAGGTTTTGATACAAAAGGTGAAACTTATAACGTGAATGCGGATGAAGCAGCCGCAAAAATTGCAGCTGCCATGAAGGTACAAAAAATCATGGTGCTTACGAATGTGAGAGGAATTATGAAAGATCAAAATAATTCCGAATCTTTGGTTCCTTCGCTTCACGTGAATGAGGTGGAGTCGCTCATTCAAAATAAAGTGATTACAGGCGGGATGATCCCTAAGGTGAATTGTTGTGTGACTACCATTAAGGCGGGTGTTCCTAAGGCTCACATTGTAGACGGTAGGATTAAACATTCACTTTTACTCGAAATTTTTACAGATCGTGGAATCGGTACTGAAATCG
>JACOVU010000042.1 GCA_016177155.1 Candidatus Omnitrophota bacterium
CAGACTATAGTCTGTCCCCCCTTTTCTTCCGAGCATTGGCTGAGCATGTTTTTGAATTGGAGGTGATGGGATCATTTTACTTCTCCATTTGAAATCACAAAAACTCCATCTTCGCCGTCATGTTCTTTAAATTTCACAATTACTTTTTCATTTTTTGAAGTCGGAATGTTCTTGCCGATATAATCGGGCTTAATGGGAAGTTCCCGATGCCCTCGGTCCACAAGCACTGCAAGCTGAATGCACTCGGGCCGACCAAAATCGATGAGCGCATCGAGCGCACACCGAATGGTTCGACCGGTAAAGAGAACGTCGTCAACCAAAATAATTTTTTTACCGTCCACGTCAAAAACAATTTCAGTCTCACCAATATTCGGCTGCGGACCAATTTCAGTGAGATCGTCTCGATACAATGTAATATCTAAAAGTCCAAGAGGAATTTCTTTGGCTTCGATCGCGCGAAGCTGATCTTGAAACCGCTTTGCGAGGAAAGCACCTCCTGTACGAATCCCGATTAAAACGAGTTTCTCCGCACCACGATTTTTCTCGAGAATCTCGTGAGTAATTCTTGTAATCGCGCGATTCATTTCATCTGAAGTTAATAATTGGCTCATCAGTCCCACCTTGTGTCAATTTGTCTCAGTTTCTAGTTAAAAAAATAGCTCACTACACAGTGAGCCTTTTGAATTTTAACTGAAATCGTTTCATCTATTTCACCCTTTCTGACTTCGCAGAGTCAGTTTAAAAGGTAACTGCTACCTTCGAAATGAAACGATACCCGAAAGAAAGACCAAAGTCAAGGAAAGAAAAAAAATCACGCGGGTTTTAAGTTAAGCCGAGTTCTGTACTGCCCCTTTCGGGGCGGTGATGATCATCTCTCTAGGGCGACACTTTCGCGCCGCCTCATGCGACCAACCCAAGACTTCCAGTCCGCCACATTGTTCCTGGCGGCCAGGGAACGGGCAATTCCCCCGACTCGATGTTTTTCGGGCGAGTCGTAGCGTCTTCTATTCGGTCTTTCTCCAAGTGGGGTTTACCATGCGCCTCGCATCACTTTGAGGCCGGTGGGCTCTTACCCGCGCCGTTTCATCATTGCCACGCCATTTGAGATGGCGTTCGGCTGTTTCTTTTCTGTGGCACTTTCCGTCCAGTTCATCTTTGGATGAACTGTCCTCCGTATTACGGAGCACCCTGCCCTGTGGAGCTCGGACTTTCCTCCCCCGCCAATCCGCCGAAGGACGGATTCGTCCTCTGGCGAAAAAATATGGCGGAAGCGATCATCTCTCAAAAACCCGCGTGAAAAAGAACAGGAAACAATGGATTAATTATCCCACTACCTGCTTTAAACCCAACGGGTTACCTTTCTTCGAAAGGCCCGCCTCTGGCGGGAAAAGCAGGTAGTGGGATTATACCAGATTTAAAAATTTTGAATAGCCGAGATTTCAAACCTAAAACTGGACCATCCGCCTCATGAGGAAAGCGGCAAGTCCGAATGAAACGATGTTGGGAAGCCAAAGTGCAATCCAAGGAGGCAAGTACCCATTAATCGCCATGGTCCTTCCCCATACAAACAAAATATAATAAATCCCAACGACAGCCATCGCTACAGAAAAACTAACGACCACTTCCCCGCGGCGGCTCATGATGGCGACAGGAAGACCGATCAGGACAAAAACAACGGTCGCAAACGAAAAAGAGATTTTTTTATGAATCTCGGCTTCCGCTTCACGCTTTCTCTTGGGGTTGCTTTTCACTTCTTCATTATATTTTAATCGGTACACCAGTTCGTCAATGGTCATTTCTTTCTCTTTCTTGTGCACTCCCCCTCTTTGTTTTCCCACCGTGATATTGGCCAAGAGAAAGGTCTTGAAATTTAACTTATAGAGAACCGAGGCGTCGTCAGGATTAGGTTCGTCGCTTGTTCCATTATAAAGTTTGAGTGCTAAGGATTTCTGATCAGGCGCAGGCGCAACCTCTCCCCACTCGGCAATGATCGTTCGCGTAGGTTTCCCTTCTTCATTTTGAAAAATCGTAATCCCTTCGAGCCGTTCTCCTTTGATTTGATTGATCCAAAGCGTATAGCCCTGAAAATCCTTAATGAAACGGCCCGCTTCCAAGTACGCGGCAGGATGCTTCACAACCAATTGACGCACCAGCTGGCGCGACTCGTATTCCGAACGGGGTTGGACTTGATCGATCAAAAAAAGTGAGAAGAAACTCAAAAGAAAAGCGACGCCCACAACGGGAAGGAAGATCCGAACTAAGTGAATGCCGCTTGCCTTCATCGCCGTAATTTCATTATTTTGCGCGAAACTTCCAAATACGAGAAGGACGCTCGTCAAAGCTGCCGTCGGCAAAATAAATCCCAAAAGACTTGGGATCATCAAAACAATGAGTTTCAGCAGATCGAACAGGCTGACGCCCTTATTGACCAAAAGGTCGGCCAAATCAAAGAGATTGCCAACCATAAAAATAAAGGTCACCAGGAAAAGTGAAGTCAGAAAGGGGGAAAGAAGTTCCTTAAGACAATACGTGCGGAGCAGATTCATGAGGGAACTTTCCCTTGCCTGGTCTGTGTGGAAAGATTTGGCGGTGTAATCATACCTGCTGAGATCACCATCTTAATTCCGTCCTCGATGGTCAGATTGGTTTCAATGACATCCCGCTCTGGAACAATCTCAAAAATCCCATTCACAGGGTTAGGCGGCGTAGGGATAAATACCACCGTGTAACGCTTCCCCGTCTCTTGATTCTCGAATGAATTGGTTACAAATCCAACCGCATAGAGTCCGATTCGGGGATACTCGATAAACACCACCCGTTTAAACCCCATCGTCTTAGAGCCTGAGATCGTGTGAATAAGCTGTTTCGCCCCTTGGTAAATATTTTTCACAAAGGGAATCCGGTTGAGGATCGATTCCCAAAAATGGAACAGCGACTTTCCTAAAATGTTCGAGGTAATCATGCCAATCAAATAAAGGAAGACGAAGAGCAAGACAAAACCAAGACCTGGAATTGAAATGCCGAACCACCGTCTCAGTAACGGCGCGAAGATACCATCGAGTGTGACAAAGAAAAATTTAAGCGCCACATAAGTAAGCCAGAGCGGCACAACCACCAGAACTCCGGCTAAGAGCCTTCCCTTGAGCGACTGGCGTACTTGAGTAAAGAATGGCGTTCGTTTTGTCTCTAAATTTATATTTTGATTCATATGTTTTGGTGGGTCCGGCACGGATCGAACGTGCGACCAAGCGATTATGAGTCGCCTGCTCTACCACTGAGCTACGGAC
>JACOVU010000043.1 GCA_016177155.1 Candidatus Omnitrophota bacterium
ATGATGGGAGATGCGCCGATGTGCAATCTCTGCGGTCACCTCACGGTCCGCAGCGGTGCGTGTTACAAGTGCTTGAATTGCGGTAATTCGATCGGTTGTTCGTAACAACAATCAATCCTTAGCAGAACTCCGCCTCGCCTTACTTTTTATTCACACAGAACCGAAGAATGAGAATTTCTAAAATCCCCGCCGATGTGTGCTTAAACCATCAGTCTCAAGTATGTCAGTAACACGCCTTCCTAAGGACTAGGATTTCCCAATCCTCGCCGCAGGCACCTGAAATATGAATTTCAGGTGTCAATCCCCGAAGATTTGAATTAATATACCTTACAAAACCTATGTCGCAATTCCCGGTTTCTGAGAAAAAAATTGAAGTGCTCGAGCGCGCAATGACCCGCCTTGGAATCAAGGCGGCGGATTTAGAAGAGTCCTTTGTCCGTTCCGGCGGAGCGGGCGGGCAGAATGTGAATAAAGTGGCGACGTGCGTGGTCTTAAAACACCTGTCCAGCGGTCTTGTGATCAAATGCCAGAGAGACCGCTCGCAAGGAATGAACCGCTATTTTGCCAGGAAAATTCTCCTTGCTCGGTTAGATGCCCAAATCCACGGTCGCGAAAGCGCAGAAGCGAAACGGATTTCGAAAATCAAACGCCAGAAGCGCAAACGCTCAAAACGTGCTAAAGACAAGATGCTCCAAGCCAAGCACAAGCACAGCGAAAAGAAGCAACTTCGTGCAAGCGTAGAAGAGTAAACCCCGCTTTTGTTAGATAAGCCCTCAGCTTTTTCGATTGATTTTTCCTGAAAATCTGGTATTTTAAAGTCCTTCCCGCAAAACTTTCCCACAGTTTCCCACAACGTCAGGGGTGTGTTCTCAAAAGGAGATTTCAATGAAACAGATCATTTTAAAAGAGGCGGTTGAAGAGAAAATTCTTTTCATTCGCGGGCATAAGGTAATGTTAGATCGTGATCTAGCTGCTCTCTATGGTGTAGAAACAAGGGTTTTAAACCAAGCCGTCCGGCGGAATATTGAACGCTTTCCCCAGGATTTCATGTTTGTTCTGACTCGTGAAGAGATCCTGAACATATCACAAATTGTGATAAGTTCAGAGATCAAACACGCACCCAATGTTTTTGCTTTTACTGAACAGGGTGTTGCGATGCTTTCCAGTGTTCTCCGGAGCAAACGGGCGGTTCGGGTGAACATTGAAATCATGAGGGCTTTTGTGAAGCTCAGACAGCTCTTGGCTTCGCATGCGGATCTTGCCCGCAAACTTAACGAATTAGAGAGAAAATACGATGCCCAGTTTAAAATTGTATTTGATACCATCCGCAAGCTTATGGCTCCGCTCGACCCGCCAAAACGCAAAATCGGGTTTCATCATGAATAAGTTTTCGGTATAAACACAACCGTAACATATCTTCCAATCCCCGAAGATTTGGGATAGAATACGCTTTAATTCAGATCTCTCGTGGGATTGTAATCCGATGCCAGATAGAGACGTAAAAACGATACAAGATCTACTCTATTACCAATACGCTAAGATCATTGCTCGCAGGGCTTTTGGCATGTCAGATGGGAAGGCGGCCAAGGGGAAACATTACGGTTTCATTAAGGAAACGTTTCGAGATCTAAAAAAAGGTGAAAAATCCTGGTCTGAGATTACCCGTGAAGATTGGCAGCTTGTAGAGGCCGAAAAAAAGTGTATTTATTGCGGATCCACACAAAATCTTCACAAAGAACACATTGTTCCAAAATCCATCCGAATTAAACCTGAATGTGAAACCTGTGAACACGTTCAAGAAATTCACAATCAAATCTGGGCATGCGAATCGTGCAATTCTTCAAAAGGAACAAAAGGTCTTTACGAGTTTTATCAAGCAAAGTATCCGCACGAGAAAAAATTCTTTGATTTCATTCCCCCTTTGTTAGAAAAGAAATACCTCAAGACGATTTATAATTGTCATCAATGTACAGGCACTTTAGAAAAAGCCGATATCGACGGCGATAGTGAAATCTCCGTTCTAGACATTGACCATATTCTTCATTGAAGTTAATTGAACCTGGTACTTCAGCGAAGCAGCCCCTGCGGGGTTGGAAATGGTACCGAAAATTGTATTAATTTTCCCCATTTGTGACCATCGTCACAGCAAAAGAAACCTGCCTCATTACAATAAACTTCTAGATACGCATTAGCGCAGGGAGTATAATGCCCCAAATTAAAAAGGCTGACCGCTATGTTTCCTGAACCGCTTGTCTTTTTTGGTTTTCCAATTTATCTCTTCGGTATTTTCGCTTCCTTCAGCATTCTTCTAGGCTACGTCATTGTATCAAGAGACATGGAGCGTCTCGGTATTGGCACTGATATTCTGCCTGATTTTGCATTGGCGATGCTTTTACCCTCTTTTTTGATTGCCCGCCTTACATTTGTCCTTTTGCATTGGGATTTATATGCTTCCTCGCCAATCGATTTCTTTAAGCTGGGGGAAGGAGGTCTTGCACTTTCAGGCGGTCTTATTGGAGGTGCGGCCGGTGCTTATGTTTTTTGTTTGATAAAACGGCTTCCACCCGGCAGGGTAGCGGATGCAACGGCGCCCGGCCTCTCTTTAGGCCTTGCCGTGAGTCGCTTAGGTTGCTGGTTCGCGGGATGTTGTTATGGAAAGCCGACCGATCTTCCATGGGCAGTTAAGTTTCAAAATCTGCTTGCAGTAGCAAGGCCTCTTGAGATACCCCTTCATCCGACACAGATTTACGCTTTTTTAATCGGACTAGGAATTTTTGCTCTACTTATGTTTCTCAGGAGTAGAACAACATTTCGAGGAGAAGTAATGCTTGTGTTCCTCATTATGGTTTCGGGAACGCGAATGTTTCTTGATTTGTACCGCAGTGATGCCCAGCTTTATATGACCTTACTTATGTTGTTGATATTTACGTTCAGCTTGATTCGGTATGTTCAACTTAAACTTAAACAAAGGAGTTTTGTTATGAGCCGACCTCGTCTAGGTCTTTCAGTGCTTTTGATAACTGCTGTACTGTTTGCTGCCTGCGGGATTATTAAAACGGATAAACTCTCACGAGGTCACGACATTCTCCAAGGCGACGTAGATGCAATTGTGAATGGTGTGACAAAAGAAAAAGAAATCCTGAAATTGTTCGGCCCGCCCACCAAGATTCGTGATACAGAAGAAGGCCAGGAATTCATGTATGAGTATGCCAAGAGTGGCGGGCCGCGCTGGGATCTGGTCGTTAATGTGGGCGGCAGCACGAAAACGAAGACCTTGTTGATCTGGATTGATAAAAACGGAGTGGTTACAGATCATGCGTTCAAATCAACTTAAGCTCTTAATCGTATTTCTCATAGGGCTCGCTCTTCTTGCTTGTGCGAAGCGCCCCCCTTTACAACTTCCTCCACCTATTGTTTCTAATGATCCCGACAGCGGTTGGCGGAATTATTAGAAAATTCTGTACCAGAGTCATCGAAATTCGGAGGCGTTCCCGCAAAATAAAGCTGTCTGCCGGCAGGCGGGGGCAGGCAAAAAGGGCATGTTAATGTTTCAAGACAGCGACATTTTACTTTGTAAAAGTAATGGACTCATCCCCAAGTTGATCAAGTGGGGAACGGAAAGTGTTTATTCTCACGTTGCCGTCATCGCTTCGGCGAAGTTAGGTTTAATTATTGAAGCCATTCCCGAAGGCGGCGTGCGTGCGATTTCCGTTCAAAACTACAAAACGCCTTTCGACGTATATCGAATAAAATCCGCAGTTCAGTTCAACACTTCAGGCGTTATTTCTTATTTGATCAAAATGCTGGCCCGGAAATACGATTATCCTCTCAGGCTTGCTTGGAAAATGGCGCTCAGAAAATTTCGGCTTTTAAAACTGTTTGGCCTTAAAGTGATGAAAAAGAAAGAAGCCGCAGACCAACTCCAAGAAGATCAAGATTACTTTTGCAGTGAGCTTGTTTATCAAGCATTTTTTATCGGCGGTGGAGTTGATATTGTTCCTCAAATTGGTGATGCGGAAACCACTTCGCCGGGCGACATTGCCAAAAGTTCAGTGGTAGAGAAAGTTCAGCAGTAAATAATGAAACAGTGTTCTTCATTCAAAAAGTCGATGAATCATCCATGAACCATAGCATCTTGCGCCGCGCACTTCCGCGCTTGCTCCTTCTCGTTTTGATTGGAGTTCTTGCGTGGTATTTTCACCGTAGTGGCTTACTTCAAAAGACTCTGGATTGGATCGATTCGTTTGGAAGGGTGGGTCCGGTGATGTTCGTCGCGGTCTATGCGCTTACCTGCGTTTTTTTCGTTCCTTCCTTCGTCTTTACGTTTTCTGGCGGTGTCTTGTTCGGTTTTTGGAAGGGGATACTTCTTAGTCTCGCGGGAACTGGGCTTGGGTCCCTCACGGCTTTTTTCATCGGCCGTTACCTCGCGCGCGACTTGATCGCGCAACGTTTTGCGGGTAATCAGGTGTTTTCAAAACTGGCAGAGGCCGCTCAGAAAAAAGGATGGAAAATTGTGGCGCTGGCGAGACTGACTCCGATTTTTCCTTTTGCGATCGGGAATTATGCGTTTGGGATTACGAACATTCCTGCGCCGCATTATTTGGGAGCGTCCTTACTCGGAACTCTTCCGTCGACTACCCTTTATACTTACCTCGGAACTTTGCTGGGGAGTCTCCGAGCACTCGGCGCACCGGGGCGCACACGAACATGGCAAGAGTGGGCTTTTTTGACTCTCGGTTTAATTGCTACTGTTTCTCTTTCGTATTATCTGGGGCGCTTCGCCCAAAAATCCATAAAGAAATAGAAGGTGTTCATCTGAATGCCATGAAAAAGAATATGATCGTGGGAGGTAAATGATGAATGCGGCAAATCTGATTGGCGGTGTGATTTTCAGTTCTATTGGAGTGGCTGCTTTTATTTATGGAAAAAAACAGGCAAGTTACAAACCAATGGTTATCGGGATTCTTTTGGTTGCTTTCCCTTATTTTGTTCAGAATGCAGCGCTTCTTTATATGGTAGGTATTCTTTTAGTGCTTGCTCTGTTTCTTTTCCGAAATTAAATCGCAGGCGTCCCCGCCCATTGAATTAGGTGTCAAGAGGCGTGAAATCGGTTTAAAAGATCCGCTTGCATATGTTGTATTTATATACTACAATTGTTGTATATTATGACAACAATACAGCCCCTCTACCTCTTGAAGTATGACTCCTTAAAGAAGCGGCTCCTCCTTTATTTCTTTACCCATCCGAGGGCGGAGCTCTATCTGAGAGAAATCGCGGTCCTGCTCGGCCTTGATCCGGCCAACCTCTCTCGCGATCTCCA
>JACOVU010000037.1 GCA_016177155.1 Candidatus Omnitrophota bacterium
ATTTCCACCTTTAAAGTTCGAGCAAACTTTCAAATTGTAACACCCAATGGCAATGCAGATCCTGCTCTTACTGACAAGCTAACCGTTGGCAGTACAGTACCTATTCAATGGTTTGCCGTAGGCAGTGTAACTACCGTCAAGTTGCAATATTCAGTGGGTGGTGGTGCCTATCAACAAATTACCACACCCACAAGTGCAACAGGGATTGATGCGGTGAATGGACAAGCAGGGTGCACGCCTTCTCCATGTTGGAATTGGCAAGTTCCCGATAATATTTCTTCAGAGGTTCGAGTGAGAGTGGTTTATGAACCGGATACGACGACGTATGATTCTTCCGATTACGACTTTACTATTCAAGGGCAATTGACTTTCAATCCCGCCTTGCCGCAAGCAGGAGACGAAACTTGGTATGTGGGTGAGACAAAGACCATTACTTGGACTAAAGCAGGGACGATTCCGAATGTGAAACTTCAGTATTCCAAGACGAGTGCAAGTTCTGGGTTTATGGATATCCCAGGAGCGGAAGCTGTGGCGGGGCTCACTTATGATTGGGAAATACCAAATGATTTAGCTGGAACGAACCCAATTGATCCGAGTGTTTGGATTCGCGCAATCAACGTTGATGGTACAAAACCCACTGTCTCCGCTGTTTCGAGCAGCATCGATCTGCGTGGTGTGTTGACAATTAACTCTCCAATTGTAACGGACAAGTTGCAAGTCGATAACACCCACAACATTTTGTGGACTCCTTCAGGTACATTAAACACAATAAAACTTGAATACTCCGTTGACAATTTTACGACACCACTTCCAGTTCTTGGACCCAACAATGAGAGCGCTGCAAATCTTGCTGCTGGCGCTCATGGTGCACAGCAAAGTTTCACCTGGAAACTTCCCAATAATATTAGCAATAACGCCAAAGTCAGAATCAGTCCCAATACAACGGGGCAGACTGACGTCACCGTCTCGCCAGCATTTAAAATTGTTGGTGGATTTAAAGTTTTGACTCCTAACGGTGGTTCTGGCCAGTATTTTGAAGTTGATAACTCAACTTCTATTACATGGGAACGTCACGGGTCTATCACAGATGCCAAAATTGAGTATTCGACCAATGAATTTAACAATGAATCCGAAGTATTCCTGGTTGCAACCGTTCCTGCGACCGATTTAAGTTATGACTGGGACCCGATTCCAGATAAGATCGGAACCAGTGTAAAGATTCGAGTTTCAGATCCTCTTTATGACGGTTCAACCGTTCACACAAATGCAGATATCTCTGATCAAGCTTTTGAAATTCGTGGCAAGATTGATATCAATGTTCCCGCTGGCGGTGAGACATGGTTGATTACAAGTGATCAGGGAGTCCAGTGGACGAAACACGGTACAATTCCCAATGTTAAGGTGGAGTACAACACTGGCGGTGGAGCATATAGTTACATTTTGAATGCGGCGGGCAATCCAGCTTCAAGTGTGAGCGGTACAACATATACGTGGAGAATTCCAGACGCAAAGTCCATTAACGGTGCACGAATTAAAGTGACCAATTTGAGTGATCCAAATAATGTTTATACAATTAGCCCAACCTTTACGATCCGCGGCGGATTTAGCTGGAGTTATCCAAATGTGGCTGGTGATGTTTTTGAGGTGGGAACGACTGAAGTGCTTAGTTGGAACACTTTTGGTACGATTCCAAACGTGGATTTGCAGTACTCAACCAACAACGGTTTTTCATGGAACGCCATTCTGATTAATAACAATCCTGCCACTCCGGCGACAGGAATTACCAACGACGGAACCTTCAACTGGGTGATCCCAAACAGTATTTCAAAGGATGTTTTTGTAAGAATCAAAGATTCTACTGATCCTGACGCGGTTCAGATTACAGTTAAGATTAAAATTGCTGGTGTTATTCATATTGATCAACCTGATGGAACCAATCGCTGGGGGGTTGGAACGACGCAGGATATTACTTGGCATATGGACGGCTCAATTGCAAACCTTAAAATTGAATACTCGACAGACAATGGAAGTAATTGGGTTGATCCGCCGATTACAGCATCCGTCGTCGGCTCTACAGGGCTGAAGTCTTGGTTAATTCCAAACGCGGTTACTCCGACTGCAAAAATTCGCATTAGCGATGTACTGACGGATAGCGGTACTGTTCCTGTGGTTTCATCCGCGTTTAAAATTGTTGGCAGCTTCTCCTTTACGGCTCCAGCGTCGGGCGAAGTTTGGGCGGTCACGAATGGTGAAATTGCAAATCCTACACGCAATATCGTATGGGCAACACAAGGTAACGTTCCTAATATTAATTTACGCTATTCAGCTACGGGTGCAGCACCGTGGACATTAATTACACAAACTCCAGTTGCAGATGGTGGGAATGGAGGCTCTTATGTGTGGACGGTCCCCGATGCGATTTCATCAACGGTTAAAATCTTGATTGAAGATGCAGCGGACAATGAAACGAAATTAGAGTCTGACACTTTTGCGATCCGTGGAGATCTGAATATCACCTCTCCAGTGGGAGGAGAAAAGTGGGGTGTTAATTCGATTCAAGCGGTTTCGTGGCAACGAAATGGTTCCATCGCTGAGGTCTACCTCTCCTATTCGAAAAATGGGGCTGCAGGACCGTGGATTTCAATCATGAACCCCAGTACAGGGCTTGGTCCAATTCCTAATACCGGTAGTTTTGCGTGGACCATTCCTGATGATATGACAACCACAGCTCGTTTGAGGATTCAGAATGTTTCTGGTCCTGCAGTAACGACAGAGTCACCCGCTAACTTTAAGATTATGGCGCGTTTTGATGTGACAGCTCCAGATGGTGGTGAAACCGTTAATGCTGGACAGAACTATAACCTTACTTGGAATAAATGGGGTTCTGGTGCTTCTAATGTTAAGATTGAACTCGCCACCAATGGCGATGCGGGGTCGCCTACTTATGATAAGGTCATCGCCGCCAATACGCCAAACGACGGCACGCATACCTGGCCTGTTAGCGTCGAGCATGTAACACCTGCCGCTAAGATTCGTATTTCAGATGTAAATGACCTTGACACAGCCAATGTTTCTGCAAGTTCCTTCATTATTCGCGCCACCTTCATTATGGATCCCAATATTGGATCAACTGATCTCAAAGTGGGCGATGTGTTCAATATTTTCTGGACCAAGCAAGGCAATATTCCACAGGTCAAGTTACAGTATTCACCGGACAACTTTTTCTCGGATATTCGTCCTATTGAACCAACGGCAGATGGACTTGTTCCGAATAGCGATTCTTGCACAAGTGACCCAACCAAAGGTTGTTATCAATGGACAGTGCCTGATATTGAGGATGATAAAGACACGAACATTAAATTTAAAGTGTCAGATCCGAATGATTCTGATGCGTATGCTGTTTCAAATCCGTTTAAAATTATCCCTCGCTTCGCCATGACTTATCCCAATGGAACCGCGGATGCGAACACGACAGACAAGCTCAAAGTGGGCACTGCTTACAACATTACCTGGACGAGTACTTCGGCTCAAGCAAAAACGCCACAAGTAACGTTACTTTATTCGACGACGGGTGGTGCGCCTTACAGCAAAGTCATTGCAACCACTGCCAATGACGGTTCATATAGCTGGGTGGCGGCAAATGGTGGTGTTCCTGATGATATTTCCGCTCAGGTCAAAATCAAAATTGAGGATGCGTCTGATCAGGTTGCTGTAGATGAATCTGATTATAACTTCAAGATTATTTCCGATCCTTCGTTATCGGTTCCGAACGGAAATGCGACTTATGAAGTCGGAGACGCCTTGAATATTGTTTGGACGAACAAGGGCACGGTACCGAATGTGGAACTAGCTTATTCGACGGCAGGATCTGATTTCTCGAGCCCCGTTATTATTGAGAGTTCGCTTGATAATGGCAGTGATTTCGGGACCTCCTATGGGTGGACGATTCCAGACGCGGTCGGGACGAATGTCCGCGTTCGGGTAAGAAGCTTAAGTGATGATGGTTATGATATTTCCGATGCGAATTTTAGGATTCGCGGAAAACTTCTAAGCGTGCAACCTGTTTTAAATGCGAAAGCACTGATTGGACAGAGTTTCAACATTCAGTGGCAGGCGTATGGCACGATTCCAACTGTTGATATTTTCTATGATACAAATGATGGCAATGGCAGTTATCCTTATCAAATTGCAAATGATGCGCCGAATTGCACACCGTCAGCGCCAGCCACGCCATGCAATAGCTCCTTCAGTTGGACCAATATTCCAGATACTCCGACACCACTAGCAAAAATCAAGATTGTCGATTCGCGGACGGCTGAAAGTGACGTGTTGGTTACATCGCCCACCTTTAATATTATAGGTAACTTTACAGTCGTTACACCCAATGGTGTTGAAGACTGGAGAGTCAATACTCAGCACGATATTGTATGGACGTGGGGTGGTACGATTCCAGTTGTAAAGCTCTATTACACCAAGCAGCTTGGCGATCCCGAGACGGTGACCTGGATTGAAATCGACCCCGGCGTGACCAAGGATTACAGCAGTGATGGTTTGCAACAGAATGGCGCGAACAATACAATCCAACGCACTTATTCGTGGACGATTCCGGACGACATTTCACCTACGGTTCGGGTGAAGATAGCCGACGCTTCTAACCTTTCAGTCTATGACGTTTCAAACAATACCTTTAAAATCCGAGGCGCTTTCACAGTGACTTCTCCGAACGGCAATGCAGATCTAAATTTAACAGAGCGTTGGGTGACATCCATTTATACAACTGGGGAAGGGCAGGATATTACATGGGTGACCGATGGTACGGTTGCTAACGTCAAGTTGGAATATTCAAACGATGACTTTGCTTCAGACACCCATGAAATTACGGCAAGCGCGGCCAATACAGGATCCTATTACTGGGAAATTCCCGATGCAGTATTGAAGGATTTGAGCGGGCAGTATGCGGGACCAAATCTAGTAAAAATTCGCATATCAGATGTGAACGATTCCGAAGTCTATGACACATCTGATGAGCCCTTTAAGATCGACTATTATCAAGTGAAATGGATCGTCCGAGACTTGTCGACTTACAACTTACTTTCCGAACTCTCAGTGAGTGAAGTTAAATCGACGGATCCAGATTTTATTCAGTGGCAGGAAGCCGGTATTGGACCATTCCAACTGGATCCCAACGGTTACACTCAGATTAAAGCGACACCGGCAGGCAGTTGGGTCGCCACCTGGGCGAAAACGGGTTATGGTGACATGGTTCAAGTGGTAACACTCAAGAAGGATAATCCGCTTCAGAATCCACCGCTTCCGCTTGATCCTAGTTATCAACTTTTAATGGAGACAACAACCGTTCATATCTATTTGTCTGAAGGAAGTTTTACTTATGATCCAGAAGCGGATCGGTTAGATATCGTCGCTTGGCTTTCCCGTGACGGCAGCCTTCTTACGGGCGTTGTAAATGCACAAGTGTTGATCTATGAAGGGGCGACGTTGCTGAGTGGCGCGCCAGTCGTTTTAAGCAAAATTGGTACGGATACAGGTCTTTGGAGCGCAAGCATCACCAATGCAACAGAAGCCCCCTTTAGTTTGCAAGCCGGCGTGACTTATGTGGCAAAAGTGAGAACTCAGATTGCGAGCCAAGTGCCTAATAACATTTGGTATGAAACACCCAAGTCATTCGAAATTACGACCCCAGCTAAATTACAGGAATTGAAAGATACTATTAATAACGTTCTTGATAAACCGTTGTCTGAGGTAGAGGCTGCTCTGGCACTTCAACTAACAGCTCAGACAGCAACTTTGGTCGGCGTTCTCGATGAAAAAACTCAGGCGCTGGAAGATGTGGCATTGGACGTACAAGAATCAATCGCAAGTTTCGAAAGCACGGTAGCAGCCTCATTAACTGCTTTAGAGACAGGTGCGGCAGCGAGCTTAGCGGCCGGTGAACAACTTAAAGCAACGGCAGAACGATTTTCATGGAAAGCTACCTCAACACCAAATCCTGCACTTTCAGGGGATTCAGTCACAATTCAAGCACAGGGCATTGTAGGACTTCACCCAATTCTCAGTGTCTACAACCATAAAAATAAGGAAGTGGTTGCAAGTGGCGCAATGATCGAAAGTGTCGAACAACCAGGCGTGTACTCGTATTCATTTGCAGCGAGCTCATCTAATTTTGAAGCAGGCAAAGTTTATACCTATATTGTAAGCGAAGATACAACGGGCGGTCTGGCATCTGGTTCCGGATTCGTTGAACTTACTTCGCTCAGCGCTATCGCAGGTCTCGTTGCATCAGCGCCGCGTGCGGCGGAATCAGCTAAGAAAGCACTTGATGCGATTAACGCATTAGAAGCGGTCATGACCAAAGGTGGCGACCTAGCTGGAGTGAAAGATCAAGTGGCAGACCTTAAGGATGTGGTAGAAGGAATCCCAGACATGATTGCAAGCGCCATTCGAAAAGAAGGGTCGATTGGCAATGTGAAAGATGTTGTCAATAATATTTCAAATCGCCTGACAGCTCTTGCTGGGCAGGAAGGTTACGATATGGGTACCTTGATGCAAAAAGCCTTGAGCGAGTCGCCAACCGTAAAGGATATTAGGCAAAAAGCAGATGACATTAATACAGCAGTTACCGTTGTAGAAAAGACCGTTGAACGGAAATTGGGCAAATCCGATGAGCCAATATTGGTTGTGTCTTATACATCAGGCAGTGTAATCTTGCGGGTAATGGCGGTTAACCCATCAGATAAAAAGATTCAAGAAGTGCCCGTTAAGATCTATTTGCCGCAAGAGGCAACCCCACAAGACATTCTTGATCGGGGGGATTTGGAATTGGGTTATGATTCAGACAAATCGCTTTATTATGTCTATAAAGAAAAGGTAGTCTTGTTGCCCAAAGAGACACGGGTTCTCCAAGTTGAAATCAGAGATATCTGGTTTGTCTCGGATGAGATACTAGGCAGTTTGAGGGCTCAAACGGATCATATTTTGAAACGATTGAAGGACACCGCCTATTTTGATCAGGCAAATTTAGTGGGAAAAACCATTTACGGACGTCTTGACGACATTGTAATGTCGCAGGCGGATGAATCTCTTAATAAGGAACTTCATATTGGGCTTTATCGATCGAATACTCAAGTCATCGAGAGAATCAAAGAAGACATTGCTCGCCTTGAAAAATTACTCGTTGCAGTTGGTGCACCTCCGGCTCCAGAGCTTTTGGCGGAATCAAAACTTAACCTCAAAACTCCTTCTCGGGCAACGACCTGGTTTATTATTTTCGCAATCCTGATTTTCATTGGGCTCCTTGGAGCCGTATTTTTCTTTACATGGCAGGCGCAACTCAAGGTGTCCAAAGAATTATCTGATTCAAAGAATGCGACTTCATTTCCGAAGGCAAAGGCATCTGAACACGCTTCACTCAAGACTCCCCCTGAATAATGGATATTAAACATGCCTTCGATGTCTCGATTGTTACCCCGCAGGGCATCGTGTTTGAAGGGAAAGCTCAGCATGTCATTTTCCCAGGAGAAAGTGGGGCATTTGAGGTTTTAGTTAATCATAAGCCTTTACTCAGTCGATTATTATCAGGCAAGGTCCTTGTAGATGAACTATCGATTCCGATTGAGCGTGGTGTTGTCAAAGTCGCGATGAATCAAGTAGTCGCTATCGTGGAGCAATGAAAAAATATGACGGAGATTGGTAGGGGCATAGAAGTCGTTATCATTTTTATGATCGCTATCCTTGGTCCTTCAGTGATACTCGCTGCGGGTGGTTATGCCAGCATTCAAGCACTGGGACGTAATCCATCGGCTGCTCCAAAGATTTTCACGGCCATGGTGGTTCTCTTGCTTTTTGGTACAGCGATTTCCGTCATCGCGCTTTTGGTATTGTTTCAACTGTATTCTCCAACTGCATAAACAGGAAGAACGGCCATGATTTTCTTATTGTTGATATTCATACAGGTTGTAGTTTTTGCGACATTGGTTCTCGTGCTCAGAAACGTTTTGAAACGTCATTTTGGAACGGCAACCTCTCATCTCGACGTGCTGACACAAGACTCCGAGCGCCGTTTGAACGAAGCAAAAAAACGTACTGAAGAAGCAAATGCCTACTATGAGGAAACGATTGCAAAAGCAAAATTGGATGCTGAGAAAGTCAAGCAGCAACTGATTGATGAAGGCGTTAAAGAAAAACAAGATCTCCTTGACCGAGCCCGCAAAGAAAGTGAAGAAATTATGGAACGTGCCAAATCGGCACGCGAACTAATCGAAGAAGAATTGGAACAAAGAATTAAAGATGCGGCAAAAGATATTTCACTGGGAGCGATACAAGCCGCCTTAAGTGGGAAGGTGAATGAAGGAGTACAGTCTGAGTGGATTAGTGAACTTCTTGCCTCCGGTTTTGATGGTCTCAGCCGTTTAAATGTTCCCGAACAGGTTAAAAAAATCGAAATCACTTCAGCGCTACCTTTAACGCCAGCTCAACGCAAAACTATCTTGACCAAATTGAGTGAACGGGTTGGGAGGTCTCTCGAGTTTGAGGAGAAGCTCGATCCAAAATTAATTTTGGGCATTCGGGCATCTATGGGTTCTGTGGTAGTTGATGGGTCACTCCTTTGGAAATTAAAAGAGGCGCTTGAACATGTCAGAATTGAAAAAAACGATTGAGTCAGTTAGACCCCCGAGTTTCGAAATTCGAGAAACTGGCGTTGTAGAATCGGTTCGTAAATTCATTGTATTTGCCAGTGGAATGCCCTCATGTATCAATGGACAAATTGTTGATTTTCAGAATGGTTCGCGCGGAATTGTGATGGGCTTCAAGGAAGATCAAGTTCAAATCTTATTGATCAGTTTGGGTGGAGAAATCAGAAATGGAGATGAGATTTATAATCGGGCCGAAGCGTTACAGTTGCCTGTCGGCGAAGCTTTTTTAGGGCGGATTGTGAGCGGAATTTGTGAGCCCGTCGACGAAAAAGGACTGATTCATCCAACGGATTATTTTCCGGTGTTTCGTGATGCGCCCGGGATTATGGACCGCGTTCCAGTGGAAAAGACTTTAGAAACAGGAACGATAGCAATTGATGCTGGAATTCCGATTGCCTTGGGCCAACGCCAACTTGTGATTGGAGACCGGTTAACAGGGAAAACAACCATTGCGGTTGATGCGATTTTAAATCAAAAACACACGGATGTGGTTTGCATTTATTGTTGCATTGGGAAACCGTACGCAAGCCTCTTGCGTGTCGTTCAGCTTCTTAGTGAACGGGATGCGATGCCGCATACCATTGTCGTCAGCGGGATTTCATCGGCACCAGTTGCAGAGCAATATTTAGCCCCTTATACGGCGTGCATGCTTGGGGAGTACTTCATGCAAAAGGGGCGTGACGTCCTTGTTGTGTTTGATGATTTCAGCAAGCATGCTTGGGTGTATCGACAAATTTCACTCCTTTTGGAACGAGCACCGGGCCGCGAAGCATATCCCGGAGATATTTTTTATATTCATTCTCAATTAGTAGAACGTGCGGGTTATTTAAAACCAGAACTTAAAGGCGGATCGATGACCTTTCTTCCGATTGTTGAAATATTACAAGGTGACGTAACAGGTTATATTTCAACCAATTTGATTTCGATGACGGATGGACAAATCTATTTCAATACAGGCTTATTCAACAAAGGGGTTCGCCCCGCTGTTGACTTCGGTCTTTCTGTCTCACGTATTGGCAGCAAGGCTCAGTGGGCTGCTATGAAAGAGGTCACGAAAAGCCTAAGAATTGACTATTTGCAGTATCAGGAACTTTTACAAATGTCTCAGATTCGGACCTCAGGTTTGTCTAAGGCGGCTGAGGCGCGCCTCAAGCGCGGGGCCGCCATGACTGCCATTTTAAAGCAGGATAAAAATGCACCTGCCACTATGGAGCAAGAGATATTCATTCTTTACGCATTGAATAAAGGTATTTTAGATTTGCTCTCTGAAGAGCAAATCAAACAGTTTAAACAAGAGTTTTATTCTTTTGTTTTAGCCTCTGAGCCTGGACTCATTCAGTTGTTACGAAAGGAAAGAGCTTTAACTCAAGAAATGAAGGACAAGCTCAACCAGAAACTGAAAGAATATTTAGAACAGAAAACCACCACAATTCGTTAGGAAGCTATGTTACAGCTTTTAAAGATCAAGAAGAATATGGAGTTTAACCAAAGGTTATGTTCTATTCTGGAAACTCTGAAGTCAATATCAGTGTTTCAATACCATCTCCTGGAACAAAAGCTAAATGTGTTTGAACCCTTTGGGCAAGTTCTGGATTCGTTTTTTGGTTCCATCGATTTAAGTGCCATTCGGCACCCGTTTTTAGGTTCGGACGAGGGCAAAGTGGGCATTGTAGCGATTACTTCAGATCAGGGTCTTTTGGGTGGGCTCAATATGAGGGTTGTGAGTGCCGCAATTAACACATTAGAGACACGGGGTGGTAGCCTCGTCATTATTGGCGAACAGGGAAAAAGTTACGCACGCCACAGCAAAGTTCCCTTTGTAGCCTTCCCTGGGGTTAAAGAGGATGTGCGATATCAGCAGGCGATTGAGGTTAGGGATTATTTATTCGAGCAACTTCAAGAGGGTCTTTTTAATTCCATCAAGGTTGTCCATGCGAGATCGCTTTCACTTGTGACGCACCGCTTAGAAATCTCAACACTTCTCCCTTTGGCAAAAACAGAAAACCAAAAAAATTCGGCCGTGGATATGTCCCAATTGATTTTGGAGTCCCCCCTTGTAAGTATTCTGGAATATCTTGCCTATTTATGGGTCGGCCAACGTCTGGGAGATATTTTTGGTTTGAGCCGCCTGGCTGAAATGGGAGCCAGATTTGCACATCTGGAAGAATCAACGCAGCGGATTGAAGAGGTAAATAAAAAGTTAAAGATGCAATACTTCAAATTTCGTCATGAGAATATCGATCAAAGCATGCGGGAATTATTTGGAACGAGGATGCTCTATGGCGAATGAAACCAGCAGGAACAATAAAATGGGTCGTGTTGTGGCTGTCCAAGGACCTGTCGTTGACATAAAATTTAAATCGATTGAGGAAATTCCAAGTGTGTACGGGGTTCTTAAGACCGAGACGGTTGACCAGCGCGAGATTTTTCTTGAGGTTGCAGAACACAGGGCTGGAAATATCGCCCGCTGCATTGCAATTAATTCGACACAAAATCTGCAGCGGAATGCAAAAGCAGTTCCTATGGGGCCGTCCATCGAAGTCCCCGTGGGTGATGTAATGTATTCTCGGGTCATTAATATTATGGGGCAACCGATTGATCAAAAAGGTGTCATTTCCGCAAAAAAGAAAGCCCCCATTCGAGTTCGTGAATTGGGGACTAAAATCCGTTCTAAGGCGGTGACGACCAAAAAGTTTGAAGTACTAGAAACAGGAGTTAAGATCATTGATCTTCTTTTTCCTTTGGTGAAGGGAAGCAAGACAGGGGTTTTGGGTGGTGCGGGTTTGGGCAAGAGCATTATTACACTTGAAATTATTCATAATATTGTGACCAAACATCAAGGCACTTGTGTGTTTGTGGGGATTGGTGAACGTATCCGCGAAGGAAATGAGCTTTTATTTGAGCTTTCAAAGCATGGGATTTTACCCAAGACCATGATCGTTTTTGGCCAGATGAACGAGCCCCCAGGCGCTCGCTACGGGGTAGCGATGACGGGTGCGACCTTAGCCGAAACCCTTCAAAAAGAAAATCAAGATGTGCTTCTTTTTGTCGATAATATCTTCCGTTTTATTCAAGCGGGGGCAGAAATCTCAACTCTGCTCGGGCGGGTGCCGTCAGAGACAGGTTATCAGCCAACCTTGATCTCGGAGGCAAGTGAATTTCATGAGCGGATTAGAAGCGGTGGTGGTGTGGCGGGCTCTGTCACGTCGATTGAAGCAGTGTATGTTCCTGCGGATGATTTGACCGATCCTGCCGTTGTCGCAATCTTTACATTTCTAGACTCGCTGATGGTGCTTTCTAGGGAGCGCGTTCAGCTTGGGCTTTATCCCGCCATTGACCCTTTACAATCTTCCTGTGCTAACTTGGATCCTGACGTTGTGGGCAAACGTCACTATCAAATTTCCCAAGACGTGCTTCAAGCATTTTATAAGTACGAGGAATTACGGAAACTTGTTCTCGTCATTGGAATTGACGAACTTTCGCCAGCGGATCGGCTCATTTATGACCGGGCCAGGAAGATTCAGAATTTCCTTACTCAGCCTTTCTCAACGGCCGAAGCATATACAGGGAAAAAAGGCTATTACGTCCCCATAGAGGAAACAATTAAGGGGTGCGAGGAGATTCTGTCAGGGCGCCATGATAAACGATCTGAAGAAGAGTTTTACATGGTTGGCCCTCTAACTTAAGTGTATGGAAAAGCAAGAGTCAAGGCTTGGAGATATTTTAATGGCAAAGGGATGGATTGATGAAGCGACATTGCAGGGTGCTTTAAAGAAACAGGCAGTGGCGCGTGATTTTCTGGGGAATATCCTGCTTCAGGAAAAGGTATTAACCGAGGAACAGCTGGCGCAGGTTTTGTCAGAACAACATAAAATTCCATTTGTAAGACTCGCCAATTTGTATGTTGATTGGAATTTGGTGATGAAGTTTTCAGCTTCGCTTATTTTGGACCGAAAATGTTTTCCTTTTCGTTCTGATTCGCGTGAAATTACTTTTGCGGTTACAAATATATTAGATAGCGCCGTGCTCACGCAAATAGAAAAGGAAGTACGTGGCTATCGAGCGAAACTGGTCCTTGTTACTCATCGGGACATGCAAGATTTGCTTGAGAGGTACCGCAAGTACATCAATCTCAAAATACGGAAACAATTAGATTCAGGGTCAGTACCCTAATTTTTATAGGAGTAACGATGGCGAAAAGTTTAGATTCAGTTTTAGTTGATGTATTAATTGAGCAAGGTCTTATTACAAGAGAGCTTGTCGACCCACTGATTCCCAAGGCTCAAGGGACTCCAGGTGGTTTGGGGGTGTTTCTTGTGCAACGTGGGATTGTTCCTGAAGATTCCATCATGAAAGTCTATACTTCAAAATTTGGTTTAAGCCGCGTTGATTTAACGAAGACACAAATTGTAAAGAATGCGATCGAGCGTGTCCCCCTAAAGGTGGCAGAATACTATCATTTACTTCCCATTAAACTGGAGGCCAGAAAGTTAACGGTTGCGGTTGCCGCCCCGCTTGATACACGAACTCAGGATGCAGTCCAGACGCTTCTGAGTTGTGAAATTGAAATGGTTTTAGCTCGTGAGCAAGAAATTATTGAAGGAATAAAGAAATGGTATGGGTTGGGTGCTGGAACAATTGAAAAAATTTTAGAAACAGCTCCAGGTGAAGAAAAAATCCACTCCGCCACTACTCAAGCGCATGAGAAAGTTGAGGAAATTGAAAAACAAGCCGAGGAAGCTTCGGTTATTAAACTTGTTAATCAAATTCTTTTGGATGCTTACCAGAAACGCGCTACTGATATTCATGTTGAACCCTACAGGGGAAAATTGAAAGTTAGGTATCGTATCGATGGGGTTCTTTACAACACAAATGTTCCACAAGAAATTAGGCAATTTATTTTATCGATTGTCTCGCGAATTAAAATTATGGCAAATCTCAACATTATTGAAAAACGACTTCCGCAAGATGGTCGTGCCATTGTGAAGATTTCAGGTGATACACTAGATCTTCGCATTTCGTCTATTCCAACCCCTTCAGGTGAAAGTATCGTGATACGTCTCCTTCCGATGAAACGCCTCTTTAGTTTAGAAAAATTAGGTCTTGATAAATCTGAGCTTACTATTTTTGACAAATTAATTGAAAAGCCGCATGGAATTATTTTGATCACAGGCCCAACGGGTAGTGGAAAATCAACCACGCTTTATGCTTGCTTAAGCATGATTAATACGGAAGAGCGCAAAATTATCACGATTGAAGATCCTGTTGAATATGAAATGGAAGGGGTGACCCAAATCCAGGTTCTTCCTTCTATCGGACTTGATTTCGCAAAAGGTTTGCGGAGTGTCTTACGCCACGATCCAGATGTCATTATGGTGGGAGAAATTCGTGATTTGGAAACCGCTGAAATTGCGGCACGAGTGGCACTGACTGGACATTTAGTGTTTTCAACCTTGCATACCAACGATGCGGCAAGTGGTGTTACCCGTTTGATTGATATCGGTGTTGAGCCGTACCTTGTTTCCTCAAGCGTAGAAGCTTTTATCGCGCAGCGATTGGTGAGGACCATTTGCGAACATTGTAAAGAAGAGGACAAGAGTCAATCGGATGAGATCAAGGTTAAAATTGCACGAGAATTAAATATTCCATCATATCGTGATGTAACCCTTTGCAAAGGAAAGGGTTGTGAAAAATGTAATTTCACAGGTTTTTGGGGTCGGGTGGCCATTTTTGAAGTTTTAATTGTCGATGACCGTGTTCGCGAATTGATCATGAAGCGAATTCCAGCAGGCGAGATCGCTCGCTATGCAATTTCAAAGGGCATGAGAACTTTACGGCAAAGCGGTTGGCAAAAAGTAATTGCAGGATATACGACTCCCGAAGAAATCCTGGAAGTAGCTCCCGAGGAAATTCGCTTTGAAGAAAAGATCGAAGAAGGTGCAAAGTTAGTTGAAAGTTCAAAGGCTTTATCAAAGTTATCAGAGCAGCAATTCGATCAAGCTAAGTCCAAAGCAATAAGGACGGTGGATCGTCGAGCTTTTATTCGATTAGATGTTCAAGTTACCATTCGCTACCGTGTTTTGTCTCTTTCTGATCTAGAAAAAAAGAATCTCAAACCAGAACAATATAGTGTTACAAAAAATTTGAGTGCCGGCGGGCTCGTTTTTGAAGCGAATGAACAACTCAAGATCAGCTCAATTCTAGAATTAGAAATCGAACTCCCCAAAGTTAAAGAGACTATTGCGTGCCATGCTAAAACAGTTCGTGTCATGGAAACTGAGCAAGAAGGTAAATTTGATATTGCGGTGTGTTTTTTAGATTTATCGGGTGCTGATCGCGCAAAATTAGATCAATTCGTGAAGGATGAAATTTCTTAACAGGCGAAAATGTCAGAGGGCAGCGATCCTCAGGACTCGGGAATAGCCACCGCCGTTTGTTTTTGGATCTTACAAGCAAAGATAGATCTCGAGTGGAAAAGTTTATCGCAGGTGAAACATTGAGATAAAACATGGGCAAAGGAAAAAGTGTAAAAACTGCAACGGAGTTTGAAATTCAAAGGCGAATTCTTCGCAAAGCTTTCATTACCTCGCTCTTTGTTTTTTTATTGGTACTTTCCGGTGCGTTCGTTGGTTGGTATTTTGCGAATAGTGCAGTTGAAGGCCGACAGATTCAAAAATTCCAGAATCTTGGTTCGGCAATGGCTAATGCGATCCAAGAACAAATGAACCAGTATATTGATGTGATCTATGATGCAAAGCGATTCTTTGCGAATAGCGAAGTTGTTACGCGAGATGAATGGCGCACCTTTTTAAGTCCTGTAATCGTCCAAAATCGGTATCCGGGTGTTAGAGCGGTTCGCTTTATTCGGCGTGTTCGCGAACGTGAAAAAGGAGCTTTTATTCAAGAGGTAAAATTGGATACGAGTCTTGTACCGGGCGGGTATCCGCAATTTGACATTCATAGCACGGTTTCTCTGGAGAGCCAGTTTACCGAGGTAAATAAAGAATACTATCCAGTTACATATGTCGAACCGTATGTGGGCAATGAGACGATGTTAGGTCTTGATGTGCACACAGATCCCTCTGTGTGGGCGCAATATCAAGCTTCGATTTCAACAGACGAACCCATGATCGATTCCGTTATTTTAGTAGATACCGATAAAGTAGACGCATTTAAACTATGCCTCGCTATTTATGCAAAAAATCTGCCCTTAAATACTTTCCAGGAAAGGATGAGCGCAGTAAATGGATTTGTAGATTTGCTAGTCATTAAAAAATATTTTTTTGAACCATCTTTTACACAAAAGAACTTATACAAAGATATTC
>JACOVU010000002.1 GCA_016177155.1 Candidatus Omnitrophota bacterium
CACAACAGACCTTACACTTAATCAGAATCTTGCAGATATTACTGCCAAGATCAAGCGTACCAGTGGCCGTATTGATATCTTGATTAATATCGCGTCCATTTATGAAACGACGTCCCTTAAGATGCTTGGCGTTCGCGATTGGGATAGGAATATCAATGCGAACTTAAAGTATGTCTATGGTCTATCCCTGAGAGCTGCATCTTTGATGAGGGAATCAGGCGGTCGGATTATCAATTTTACAGATTGGACCGCGAGCAGCGGGAGGCCGCGTTATAAGAACTTAGTTCCTTATTATGTGGCGAAGTCAGGTGTGATTGGGCTAACGGAAGTATTGGCATTGGAATTGGCCCCAAAGATATTGGTGAATGCTATTGCGCCAGGTCCAATCGTTCTACCTCGACGGGGGATTTCCAAAGCGGAAATTCGTGAAGTCGAACGCGCAACTCCCTTGAAACGGTGGGGAGGGCCAGAGGAAATTGTAAAAGCGGTTTTATTTTTAATTGCCTCAGATTTTGTGACAGGCGAATGTATTCGAGTAGATGGAGGGCGTCACCTATATTAAAATTAACGAAAGGAGTTCCACATGGCTTTTAGCGCAATCAGTAAGAAGAGCGGCAGAACCTTTTATCTTCATTCCAAGGAAGTAACCCTTCGCGGCGGTCGGAAACAGAGGATTTTTTATTTCGCAGGCGAAGCAAAAGAAGGGGCGATCGATAGCCTTCCTCCTGGTTATGCGTTGGGTGAAAATTCCAAGACCGGTCTTCCGATTCTGAAGAAGGCGTAAGGTAGTGTCATCCCCGACTAAAATATTCGGGGATCCAAATTATAGATTCCCGCTTTTCGCCAAAGAACGGATGAATCCCTGCCTCGCCGGCAGGCCCGCCCTCATTCTGGCGGGCAGGCAGGTGGCCTCTGGTGGAAAATCATGCGGGAATGACAAAGATCTGATAAAATCTGCACTATGAGTGTTATTGCCATTATTTTAGGCGGCGGACAGGGACGAAGGCTTTTTCCGCTCACCCTATACCGCTCTAAACCCGCCGTTCCCATTGGAGGAAAATACCGCCTCGTCGATATTCCGATCTCCAATTCACTTCATTCCAATATCAAACAGATTTTCGTTCTGACCCAATACAATTCTGCCTCGCTCAATAATCATATCCACAATACTTATAAATTTGATTACTTTAGCCGAGCGTCTGTGGTTTTGCTCGCGGCAGAGCAGACGGTTTCGAACCAGCGCTGGTTTCAAGGAACGGCGGATGCGGTCCGGTGTCACATTTCCCATTATCACCTGAAGCCTGATGACGATGTTTTGGTGCTTTCTGGAGACCACTTGTATCGGATGGAATATCAAGAGCTGATTCAATTCCATCACGAAAAGAATGCGGACGTGACCATTTCCACCATTTTAGTTCCCGAAGGGGTGACTCATGAATTTGGAATTCTCAAGGTGGAACGAGGTGGAAAAATTTCAGAATTTCGCGAGAAGCCGGCTACCCAAGAAGAACGGAAGGGTCTTGAAACGAGCGAAAAAGGCCGTTACCTGGCGTCCATGGGGGTTTATATCTTTAAAGCTTGGGTTCTTTTGGAACTTTTAAAGGGAAATGAAGCTGATTTTGGTAAAGAACTTATTCCTCGCGCGATTAAGGAATGTAAGAGTTTCGGTTATGTGTTTGATGGTTACTGGCGCGATATTGGGACAATCAAAAATTTCTATAAAGCCAATTTGGAATTGACAGGCCCGTACCCGAAGTTTCGGTTTCATTCGCCTAAGGGCAGCATTTTCACGCACCCCCGATTTCTTCCTCCTTCACAGGTCATTTCCTGTCGAATTGATAACTCTCTTATTTCTGAAGGTTCAGTATTGCGAGAATCTACGATCGAAAATTCGATCGTTGGCCTTCGTTCGGTTGTTCATAAAAAAGCCGCGATTAAGAATGCTGTAATCATGGGGGCCGATTATTTTGAATTCGAAGCTCCGACGCCCCATGAAGTCCCGCTTGGAATTGGAGAGGGGAGTGTCGTGGAGAATGCGATTATCGACAAAAACGCCAGAATCGGGCGATTCGTGACGGTCAAAAACGTCAAGGGAATTGAGCAAGAGGATGGAAATGGTTATTACATTCGCGAAGGAATCGTGATTGTGCCAAAAGATGCGGTCATTCCCGATCAGGCGGTCATCTGATGGTCCCACCACCTCCATTACGAAAACATGTTCGCAGACGAGATGCTGAACATGTTTTCGAAACTCTACGAGTTCTCGACGCAAAGCGTCAAGGAATGGAGGTGGTGGGATGGATGTGAGAGGTCGGTATTGGGTGGTTGGAATTGGGTTGATTCTTTTCCTTGTGGGTCTTGTCACCTCGGTGAAATGGATTCGCGGAAATCAGGCATTTGCGAGTATTGAAAATGTAAAAGTCAAAGGGCCGAAAGATGCCCCCGTTCATTTAGTGATTTATAGTGACTTTCAATGTCCTGCTTGTCTTGCCGCTATTGCGCCCGTAGAAGAGTTGAGAAAGGAATTTGCCGATCTCCTGCGAATTGAGTTTCGTTACTACCCTTTAGAGCGCCCGCATCGGTGGGCGCTTATCGCCGCGGCATTTGCTGAATGCGCGGCCGAACAGGGCAGATTTTGGGAGTTTCACGACAAACTTTTTCAGGAACAGCCAATTTGGTCGAAGTCAGAAGACGCAATTCCTTTTTTCGCGCGTTATTCAAACAACCTGAATCTGGATCGTCGGAAACTCGAAGCATGTTTAGCAAATCCTAAGACGATGGCACGCGTGCGATTGGAACATTCCATGGGTGATCGTGCTAAAGTCCAATCTACCCCCACCTTTTTTATTAATGATGGGCGAATTTTGGTTGGAGCGCTTCAGTTGAACTTAGAAGGGAAGCGCATCATTTTGGAAGAACTTAGAAAATCGGGCAAAGAGCCTCCGAAACCAGCCTCTTCTGTACCATGAACTTCATCCTTTTTCTCATGCGGATTGTATTAGGTGGTGTTTTTGTCTATTCAGGATGGGGGAAATTGATGTCGCCCGTCGAAAATTTTAAGGCGGTGGTTGAAAGCTATCAGTTTTTTTCGGCTCTCCTCGTGAAACCCATTTCCTATGTAGTCCCCTGGTTGGAGCTTGTATTCGGGGCATTCGTTCTGGTCGGCTATTTAACCCGACAGAGCACTGTTCTCCTGGCATTATTTCTTTTGAGTTTTATCGTTCTACTTTCGAGAAGTCTCCTCATGCACCTTCCCATTTCAGAATGCGGATGTTTCGGTTCGGGCATTGTACTTGCACCCTGGCAGGCACTTGTTTTAGATAGCGGACTGTTCTTAATCGCTTTTATTTTACTGAAAAGAAAATCAAATCTGTTTAGCTTAGACAGGAGGTTACATCGGTGAGAATGTTTTTAAGAGTTGTTCTTTCAGTTTTTCTAATTTTAACCCTGTTCCCTTTAAATGGTTTCGCAAAGAAGAAAAGTAAAGATGTATTTCGATTTCCGGTTGATATCAAGGAAAGCCCTGTGCAGGGCAATCCCAAAGCACCCGTTACGATTGTTGAAGTGAGCGATTTTCAATGTCCTTTTTGTGGCATGGTACAGCCGACGTTAAAACAAATTCAGGAGCGTTATCCAAATGAGGTGAAGCTTTCGTTTAAGCACTTCCCCCTGTCTATGCATCCGGATGCGGAGCTGGCACACAGCGCTTCTTTGTGCGCCGCGGGACAGGACAAATTTTGGGAAATGCGAAGCATCCTTTTCGAAAACCAGCGTGCACTGAAGCGCGATGATCTGATTCGCTATGCTAATCAGTTAGGTCTTGAGGCAGAGTCTTTTACCAAATGTCTGGACGAAGGGAAGTACCTTTCGAAAATTGAGGAAGACCGAGAAGAAATTTTGCAGTATGGAATTCAAGGGACGCCTGCGTTTTACGTGAACGGAAGACTTCTTTCCGGGGCACAACCCTACGGCGCTTTTGAGGAGATCATTGAGGACGAGCTGAAGCGTTTCAAGTCATAACCTTGACTCTTGACCCTTGTTCCTTGTCTCTTTATACTTTACTTTCCCAATACACGTCTATGGCCAGGTAGCTCAGTCGGTAGAGCAGAGGACTGAAAATCCTTGTGTCGGCGGTTCGATCCCGTCCCTGGCCAGCTTAACTTGCTCTGTTATCTATCTATGAAACCATGGATCATTGGCGTTGACATCGGTGGAACAAAAGTGGCGGTAAGCCTTGGTACTCAACGTGGTAAAATCCTCGGTAAAATGGTTTTCTCATCTGGAAAAACGAAGAAAGCAAAAGTTCTCCTCCGCCAGATTGAATCTTCTATTTCTGAACTTTTGAAAAAGCATCATCTGAGTGAACGCCAATTGTTGGGGATTGGCGTTGCCGTGCCCGGAGCAATTGATCCGCGCCGTGAAGTTGTTTTGAAATCTCCAAATTCACGGTACTGGGAACATTTTCCCGTTAAAACAATTTTGGTGCGACGCTTTCACGTTCCGACGTTTATCGAAAATGACGCGAATGCCGCAGCGCTGGGCGAACAGTACTTTGGGGCGGGGCGCAATCTTTCAGATTTTTTGTATATTACCGTGAGCACAGGAATCGGTTCTGGGATTGTGGCTAACGGTACTTTGATTCGCGGGACAAAAGGAACAGCGGGTGAAATCGGTCACATGACTCTTGTTCCGAACGGTCTTCTCTGTGGCTGTGGTAAACGAGGTTGTCTTGAAGCCTATTCGAGCGGCACGGCGATTGCTGATTACGTCAAAAGGGAATTGAAAAATGGCGCGAGATCTCGTTTCTTTAAGAAAGTGAAATTGAGTGAAATCACTGGTCAATTGGTTAGTGAGACAGCAAGAAATATCCATGATCCTCTGGCGATTCAAGCCAAACACCAAGCAGCCGATTTCTTAGGAATGGGATTGGCCAACGTGATCAATCTCCTGAATCCTGAGCGTATCTTTCTGGGAGGCGGTGTCATGGAACACATTGATCATTTTTGGTCTCCCATGATGGAAGCCGTTAAGAGAGAAGCCTGGCCCATGGCGCTCAAAGCTTGCAAGATTGTACGATCAAAATTAGGTGGGCGAATAGGTGATTTTGGGGCGATGGCGGTGGTGCTGGAACACAGGCAACAAAATAATTAGGCTTCTCCGCCAGAGGCGGATTCGTCCATCAGCGAATCCTAAGCAGTTATGAATTTTTGCGCCCGTAGCTCAATTGGACAGAGTGACAGGCTTCGAACCTGTAGGTTGGGAGTTCGATCCTCCCCGGGCGCGGATGACATAATTTTATGAGAAAAATACAAAGAGCAGTCGCGATTATATTGGTTTTCCCATTCTTCCTGACCGCCTGTGCTGGGCGATCCCACCAGGTGACAGATTCCTCGGCTTCATCGCTTGAATTTGAATTGGGTGAAGCCATCCACAAGCAAATCCTTCAGACCATGCCGGTTTGCCACGATGTGAAATTAAATCAATATGTTCAATCCATTGGTAAAGCGCTTGCGCAAGCGGCTGAACGCGACCGTTTGGTTTATCGGTTTGTCATCTTGGAGGATGGGCGAATTCATGCGACGCATGCGCCCGGCGGGTATGTTTATATCACGACGGGGTTTTTTCGCTTTCTCCAAAATGAGATTGAGCTGGCAGGAATCCTCGCTCATGAAATTGGTCTCCTTCAATATCAAGACCCCAGGCTTTCCAAAGTCAAAAAAGTACTTAATCAATTGATTCAGGTCGGGGCTTACATCGGGCCTGCATTTGGAAGTATCGGGGCGCTTTCGGTGTTGGGTTTTGTCGTGATTGGCAATATGGCGAACCGGGAAAAGTCACTTGAGGATCGCATTCAGGAGGCGGACGAGAAAGCACTCGGGTACATGACGAAGACGGGTTATGATCCCCAAGGTTTGATGGATGTTTTGCGTCGAATGTTAGATCCAGAATCTCCCGATCGAGCTTATCTGTACGACTATCTTCAGTCACACCCCATTTCGGAAGAACGGTTCAAGAGACTCGATCAAGAATTTCACCAACTTCCTTTAGAGAATAAAAACTTCCGAGCAGGACGGAATGAATTTCTTACTGCAACTGAAACGGTTCGGAATAACTTGGTCAGAAAGTAAAAGGTTAGGGAAGTTCAGGGAGTTTGACTTGTCCGATAATCTCATCTAATGAAATTTCAATCGCTTCCATTTCAGAGCGTTTCGCATCCAAGAATTTCTTAATCTCGCGGAGTGCTTCAGAATCGGATTTGTCTGTGAATTCAAGGCCGTGAAAGTTGAGCACTTTATCCCTATACGTTTTCTTTGCGCAGTAACGGATTGTACCCATCAAGGGAACGGATTTTTGGTTGTTCAGCCAGAGTCTTAAATAAAGTTCTTGATCTTTTTTGAGTTCAAGGTTGGAAATGAGGCAGAGTCCCCCTTCGGACACATCAGAAATCTCAGCTTGGATTAAGATGGTGTCCTCGTTGAAACCAATATCTGCACGGAGCGGGATTTTGAGCCGTGCATAGGAGCGCCGCTCCATCCCGCTTTTGACAGGAATCGTTTCAAGACCCGAAAAGTCGAGTTCCTCGGCGATATATTCTGCTGCCCAATCCATGACAAACGTATTAAACCACTGACATCCTTCTTGTTCCATGAAGGTAAAAATAATTCCGTGTAGAAAACGAGATCCCTCTCGCGCATTCCAAGTCACTTCCCCCTGAGCCTGGACGGTTTTCCCTTTAAAATTGAGGTGGAGTCTGAGATTCGTTCCGACAGGATGTGAAATCGTGTCTTCAAAACAAACTCCACCGCGCGAAACATTCCGAATTTTAATGTTGTGGGAAAGACCCCCACGATCTTGATATCGAGCGGTAAGCGCCTTGGGGACAGGGAGACCCTTTCCCGAGGCAGTATTAGGTGTGTTTTCCGACCGAGGTTTCTCCATATTTGGGTTTGGACTGAGCTTCCTCAACCATTCTTTTTATCGGAATTTCTGGGTAAAGCTTTTCCAGATATTGAATTTGCAATGGCGTTATTTTCTTCAATAGATCCGAATGCTCAACGAAGAAGTAACGAAACTCGTCCGTCTCCCATCTAAAGATATCAGTAATCCTTTGAATTTCAAGTGGTTTTCCAAGGAAGAGCTTATAAAGTCCCGGTGTGATTTTCCCGCGTTCTTCAATGTTATCAAAGCGGAGCCGCATGGCAATGGAGGGGTTGCCATTGACCGATTCGTAGACGCGCTCCTCACCGAATTCTTCAAAGTGAAGCGAAGTATAAAGTTGCCGGTGGACGGGGTTGACGGCAATACAAAGATCCGTAAATTCGATTGTGTTTCGCGCATACCAGAAGATGGGTTTAAAAATTTGATAAAGACACTTGAGCCGCTCGGCAAAGTAAAGCGGCAAGATTCCTTTTTTGATCACTTCTGAGTTGAGTGCTAGAAGCGAAACCTCGCACATTTTCCTTCCTTCTTTTCGGAGTTGGTCCATTTCCGGTTTGTAGACGTCATCCATAGGAAGCCCAAGTGCTGAATCAGAAATGAGAGAGGCCGTTCCTGCCAGCACCTGTTTACGCCAGAGACAAAAAGTGACGGTTTCTGGGAGTGCATTAAAGAGGGAAAATCTCATTTGATACGGATTAGCTGAGCAATAACCTTTTGCGAGATATTCTTCATAGATCAAACGGAAAGCTTTTTCGAAATGATCGCGCTCTCTTGCGAACTCCACTCTTTCTTTTGCGACCTCTTCTCGAGCCACTCAGCGCCTTCCTGTTAAAGGTGGGCCATCTTCACGAATTGTTCCAGTTACCTCTTTAAGATTAACATTCAAAGTCTGACTTTGCAAACCTTATGAAGGCTCTTTTTAAGTGGTATTTGCCCAGAAAAAGTGAGATCATACGTGTTGTTTTCACTAGTCATTCATTACTAGACAACACCTAATACTGTCTGATTATTTTTTTAGACACATCATAAGTAATTGAAAATAAACAAGTTATATATGTATAATGCTTTACTGTCTAAATAGGTAAACTTATTGGTGAGAAAGTAGCCACTTTATGTGTTGTGTAAACGCAACAAAATCAATACTCGTAACTCCTCGTATTAGCTAGTCTTCGCAAAAAAGTTTAAATGTTTTCTGATCTCTAAAGTATGCTGGCACGGTACGTGCAATAACTAAGACTTTCCAGGACAAGTCGGGAATTTCGAGAACAGTTCAGTTTTATAACTTAAATGATCCAGAAAACAGGAGGATTTGAGTCGTGAATGGGCGGTTAACCATTACAGATGTGGCGGAACGAATCGGAGTAACTCCAAAAACCCTAGTTCGATGGGAGAAGTCCGGAAAAATTCGCAAACCAAAACGAGACTGGAAAGGTTGGAGGTTTTACTCCGAAGATGAAGTCGTAGATATTGAACGCTTCGTCAATATGGTCTACGAGTTATGATCAGTTTTTTGAAAGAGAGGATTCTTTAATGAAACGCTTTACCAATGAAAACTGGCTGAAAGTTGTCTTATGGCTTGTATTTAGTTTAGTGGTCACGAATCGCGCGGCATTTGCAGAGCCACTCCTTTATCGAGGTAATCAGCAGGAGAGCAATCAAAACACCCAGGGGCAAACCGCGTCATCTCCCGCCGTACCTGTTTTATATGGAAGCAACTATGATCCGCAGTTTTCGTCTTATGCCAGTTTTATGCAAGCTCCGCAATATAGTGCAGGCCCACTTCAAAGACAATATATGCAATCGCCTTATCCAGGAACTATCGATCCCGCTGGCGCAGCACAGGACCAAGGCGTCGACCCTTATGCAGCATCAGAAGTTTCGCCCTATTCAAAGTATTCTCCTTACATGGAAATTATCGGTGAAGGTTCAGACTACACGTTGGGGATTGACGACGTCATCACAGTCATTGTGAGGAATCAACCCGATTTTTCAGGTCGATTTGTGATCGATCCAGACGGCAATGTTCAATACCCCTTTGTGGGCGATATTCCCGCCGAAGGAAAAACCAAACAGGAACTCAAGGCCGAGTTGATCAAACGCCTTAAGAAATTTGTGCGTTACCCAGAAGTTGCGGTCATGATTTCGGAATATCGAAGCAAGGCCGTTTATGTGTTCGGCTTCGTGAATAGTCCTGGCAAGTATGCGATGAAGGGCGACAAAATTACGGTGAAGGAAGCTGTAGTAGCCGCAGGGCTTCCAAGGATGGATGGTTCGCTCAATCGAGTGTATATCATCAGGCCTTCCCAGAACACGAAGGATGGAAAACCCGGCAAAAAGAAGGTCAATCTGAATAAACTTTTGAATAAAGGTGAATCGGCAGAAGATTTTCTGCTCGAGCCGGGCGATACCATTGTGGTGAATCAGCGTTACTTTGACAAATTCGTCAATGCATACTCACGTTTGGTTGGCCCTGTGTTTCAAACGGCTGCTGTGTATAACCTTGCCTTTGGAGCGCCTGAAAATGGCTTCTTTGGCGGCAGCGACAATAATTAACCATGACTAAGACCCATTGGTTCGCATGCCAGTATTATCGGGGAATGTGCCGAACGCTTTACTTCTGGCCGCTCATTGTCGCAGGCGGGCGCATGGTCGTGCGAATCATGCTCAACCTGTGGAACATGGTTGAGCCAGGCGGCGCGGATTTAGATCAAACGATATCCACTTAAGGAGAATTGACGATCCATGAATTTTAACAATGTCACTCAAACGCTAAGGCTTAGAGAATATTATTACATGCTACTCAGGCACAAGTTGGTTTTTGCCTGGATCGTGGCGATTTCAATGGCAGTGGCGACGATCAGCACTTTCTTTATGCCTCGGATTTATCGGGCGGAAACGGCGCTTTTAGTTCAAGATGCTGAAATTCTTCAGCCTCTCATCTCGGGTCTTGCAATTGCCCCTTCCGTACAGGCCAGACTGAGAACCCTTCGCGAGGAACTTTTATCGTGGCAAAGACTGACGCTTCTCGTCGAACAACTCAAACTCGACAGCGAAGTGAACGGCCAGCTGAAATATGAAAAACTGATCAAAAACCTCCGCAACAACATTACGGTTAAAATGGGAGGTTCCCAGATCATTACGGTCAGTTATGAAGGAACAGAGCCCAAAAAGGCTCAAGATATCGTGCAGACGCTATCCGACATCATTGTGGGTGGGACGCTTACCTCTCAGATGATTGAAGCCTCCAGTGCGATTCGGTTTTTGGACGACCAGCTCGTCTCTTACCGCACCAAACTTGAGAAATCAGAGGAAGACCTTAGAAAATTCAGGGAAGTCTATAGTCATACGCTTCCCGTGGCGACCCAAATGAACAATCAGTTGGTGTCGCTTAAGCTTGAACTCAGCAATCTTTTAGTCAATAACACAGAAGAACACCCACGTGTCAAGCAAGTGAGAGAAATGATTACGCATTTAGAATCCCAGCGTGATGAGCAAATGGAACGCGCGCGCGCCGAAGGCGTCGACATTGCGCCCGAAGAATTTGCGAAACTCGTTTCCAGTGTCCCGCGCCAAGAGCAAGAATTGGCGAAACTTCAGCGCGATTATATGGTAAGCGCTAATGTATACGAATCCTTACTTCAGCGCCTTGAAACCGCAAAACTTTCAGAGACTCTGGAAGAAGCGGAAAAAGGTCCTAAGTTTAAAATTCTAGAACCTGCGCGCCTGCCGCTCGAGCCCGTAAAGCCAAGGAAAGTATTAGTGGTTCTCGGTGGATTTCTGGTCGGTCTTTTAGTGGGCGGCGCTGTTGTCTATCTCTTAGACCTGAGCAATACGTCTATTCGAACGCTTGATGAAGCGAGAAATC
>JACOVU010000038.1 GCA_016177155.1 Candidatus Omnitrophota bacterium
ATACAGGTTTTGCAGACCCGTGCATTACCACTTTGCTACCGCGCCGAGCTACGCATTTCTTTTAATTAATGATTTCTCGGCGCAGTCCCGATTTCCCATTTCTTTTCATCCATAAAAATCGGGGCCGCGCCAGCGAACCATTTTCCCCTCACTCTAACCCTCTCCCAAAGGGAGAGGGAAATATTTTCAATCGACACATCAGCGCTTAGTGCAGCCCTTTAGTGCCGCGCCAAAAAAGAAGCGAAATTATACCACAAATCAATCGCCAAAGGACGTGCCGACCGCACGCGTAGCGAGAATTAAAGGATGATTCCTAGGTACTAATTTTCTTTTTCTCACTGCGTTCCGAATCGGAATTTGAGTAATGTTCCCATTCTGAAGCGCTACCATATAACCCACGAGCCCTCTCTGAATCAGTTCGATCGCTTTATGGCCGAAAAGCGTTCCTAAATTTCGGTCGTCATGCGTTGGAGAACCTCCCCGTTGAATATGGCCCAATACTGAAACGCGAGTCTCAAGACCCGTGAGGCGCTCGATGTCACGCCCCAAAACATGGCTGATGCCCCCTAAACGAACAGGATCCGTGCTGGTTTTCACAATACGTTTTACAACCATGCGGCCGCCTTTGGGTCGAGCACCTTCTGCCACAACGATAATACTAAAACGCTTTCCCTTGCCCGCTCGCGCTTTCACCTGCTCGCACACAAACTTCATTTGATAAGGAATTTCGGGAATCAGGATGATATCTGCACCGCCCGCAGCCCCCGCGTAAAGCGCGATCCAGCCGGCGTAACGACCCATCACTTCCAAAATCATCACGCGATGATGCGAGGCGGCCGTTGTATGAAGGCGATCAACCGCTTCCGTAGCAATATGGACGGCTGTATCAAAACCGAAAGTAAAATCTGTTCCCGAAAGATCGTTATCAATCGTTTTAGGAATCCCAATGATCGGGAGTTTCCACTTCAAGAATTTCTTGGCAATGGTCAGCGTACCATCTCCGCCAACACAAACGAGTGCATCCAACTCCAATTCCTTCACGTGCCGCACCACATGATCGGAATAGTCACGGAACACAATCTGGCCGCGTTTCCGAATGGGATAACGAAACGGATCGGCGGTATTAGAAGTTCCCAAGATCGTTCCGCCTTGGGTTAAAATCCCAGAGACATCCGGGTTTTTGAGAACCCGGAAATGGTTTTCCACAACACCCTGAAAACCATCTTCGAAACCAATGACTTCCCACCCCAAACCAAATGCAGATTTAGCTACAGAACGAATAACCGCATTCAGACCGGGGCAGTCCCCGCCTGCGGTTAGTATCCCAATTCGCTTTGTCGTCATAGAGTACCTAAACGGACGGGGCAGTCCTGACATCCCATAAAAAATTCATCGAAGTCAGGGTAGTCCCCGCCTGCGGTCAGGATTCCGATGCGTTTCGCCATAATACCTCACAACGCTAGAAGAGAAAAGGCCAGGTTATTGAAACCTGGCCGTCACATGAGATACGGGGACAGGTCCGCTTTGCTGGATCTGTCCCCGGAAGATTTTTTGCGGTTAAACTTATCTATTAATGTACTTCAACTGTTCCCCGGTGGCCGGATCATATTGATAACTCTCTGGAAAAGTTTGACCCGTACGAGGATTGTACTTCGTGTGCACTTCCTGCGCAACAGGCTGTTGCTGAACTTGAGGTTGCGCATATTGAGGAGCAGGTTGATATTGAGGAGCATAACCCTGTTGGTACTGCTGCTGCATCATCTCCTGCCTCATTTCCTGCTTGGCTGATTCCTTGGAGCGGCGCATTCCTTCACCCGCTAAAGCTCCTGCCAAAGCACCTGCGCCTGCGCCGATGGCTGTTCCTGCGCCCGCGTGACCGGTTTGATGTCCGATAATAGCCCCTAAGCCTGCACCGAGACCGCCCCCTGCCAGCGCACCTGTTTCCCGCTCGGTTAAACCACCGGAGCCATCCGTCGCACAACCCGAAAAAATCAATCCTACCACTAACAGCAAACTTGCAACTCTCTTCATGTGAATTCCTCCTTACCGATTAAGACGTAAGTAACTACCTTTAGGATTAGCTGGTTTTAATACCATAAAGAACGGTCAAATTCAACCTTTTTTCGTATCCAAGCGTTGCTTGAGTTCCCTTAAGAGAGACGCTGCAAGCTGGGTTTTATTCATTTTGGGAAAGACTTTTTTGAAGCCCTTCTTCCCCATCAAGATAACCGCAGCGCGCTGGTCGCCAAAGGGATTATTTCCTTTGTGATACCAATTGGCTACGATAAAATCCAAGTTTTTCCGTCTCAATTTCGCCCCTGCATTTTTTTCAACTGCCTCGGTTTCAAGTGCGAAGCCAACCATCAAGCGATTTCCCTTCCGTCTTCCCACCTGAGCCAAAATATCGGGGGTGCGCTTAAATGAAATGGTCTTTTGCCGAATACGTTTGATTTTACTCTTCGAAAAATGAACTGGCGTGTAATCACAAACGGCCGCTGTCATCACGAGAACGTCGGTCTGAGACCAATAGGTCAAGACCGCACGCCTCATTTCTTCTGCGCTCAAAACTGAAACGAAACGCACGCCTTGAGGCGGCCTGAGTGCCGTAGGACCGCTCACCAACGTCACTTGAAAATTCATCCGCTTGGCTTGACGGGCAATCTGATATCCCATAAGGCCGGTTGAAACGTTGGATAGAAAACGCACGGGATCAAGCATTTCCCGCGTTGGGCCCGCGGTGACCAGCAGGTGAAGTTTCTTACTTGGCATGAAGGGTTTTTCGAATGGCGGCCAGAATGATTGGATTGTCTTCAATGTGCCCCACCCCGATCCGGCCGCAAACTAAGTCGCCTGCGATCGGCTTGACGAAATGATAACCAATCCGTTCCAACTTTTTGATATTCTCCTGGGTCATCGGATGGGCATACATATGATCATTCATGGCGGGAGCAATCAAAACACGAGCCTGGGAAGCGAGCACCACTGAAGTCACCAAATCATTAGCAAAACCGCCTGCAAGACGCGCAATGATATCTGCGGTCGCCGGCACAATCAAAATCAGGCTTGCTCGGTCGGCCAGCGTCGTATGAAGCACGTTCCAATCCTCGTCATTGGAAAAAGGATCACTATAAACCCGATTTCCACTGAGAGAACGAAAGGTGAGCGGTGTCACAAATTTGGTGGCCGCTTCTGTCATAAGGCAGACAACATTCGCCCCTTCCCGCTTCAGCTCACGCACAAGATCGCAGGCACGGTAGGCGGCAATACTTCCGGTAATACAAAGAAGAATGGTTTTATTCTTTAGACTTCTTTGCCTTTGCGTCTTTTGTGTCTTCACAATGGATCTTCCCTTTGGCAATTTCTTCGAGTGCAACAACCGCTGGTTTTTTCGACGTTGGGACGACGACAGAAGGCATTCCTTTCACCAACTCATTGGCCCGCTGTGCCGCCGCAAGTACCAACTTATAGTAGCTATTTGTGTTTTTCAAAAGTTCCTCCATCGGTACTGGCATTAAATGAGCTCCTCAATTTCTTTGACCGCTTGTTCCACATCCTGGTTGATCACTACATAGTCATAAAGCAATTTTTGGCGCATTTCTTGTTCCGCTATTGTGAGTCTTTCTTCAATCTGCGCTTTTGTTTCGGTTTTTCGCTTTTCAAGCCGCGCTTTTAAATCCTCCATCGAAGGCGGCATAATAAAAATAGAAATCAATGACAAACCTTTATCTTTGTTCGCCTTCACTTGTTTCATCCCCTGAACGTCAATCGCAAGAACCATCTTTTTACCTTCCCGAATGGCTTTCCTGACGAATTGCTGGGACGTGCCATAGAGATGACCGAATACTTCCGCCCACTCCAGGAAGAAACCCTGTTTTTCCTTCTCTAAAAATTCTTCCTTCGAAATAAAAAAATAATCTTGCCCGCTCGTTTCACCCGCGCGCGGCGGCCGAGTCGTATAGGAAATGGACCGCATTAAATCTTGATTTCGCTCAAGCAGGCGTTCTACGATCGTGGTTTTTCCACAGCCTGATGGCGCTGAAATGATAATAAGTTTCCCGCTTTTCGCAATCATAAGTTTCTAGTTTCTAGTTTGCAGTTTCTAGTCTGCCGTTTAACAACTCGAAACTAGAAACCCGAAACTCGAAACTTCTTTCTTCATTCAATGTTTTGAACCTGCTCGCGAATCTTCTCAAGCTCACTTTTTACTTTGATCACTTTTTCTGTAATCTCGAAATTCTGAGCCTTCGAAGCAATCGTATTCACTTCACGGTGAATTTCCTGGGCAATAAAATCAAGCTTCTTGCCCACTTCTTCCGAAGTCCCCAGTGATTTTTTCAAAAAATCCAAATGATGCCTGACGCGAACGAGTTCTTCCGTGACATCACTCCGTTCGGCGAGAATCGCGACTTCTTGTTCCAATCGAACCTCATTCAGCGGAACTTCTCCTGCAAGCTCAGTGAGCTTTTCTTTCAAACGATTCTTTCGCTCATGCGGCCATTTGTGAGCAACTGATTCAATTTGTGCGACCGACTCTTCAATCAAGCAAGTTCTCTTTTTTAAATCGTCCGTGAGCGCGCGGCCTTCCTTTTCTTTGGCTCGCATCAACTCACGAATCGCCCGCTCTAACACTTTTTTAAGGCCCGCCCAATAATGCTCTGGGGTGTTTTCTCTGTGGTCTACGGTAAACAAGCTCGGAACGCTCAAGAGCGCATTCACATTGAGAGGACCGCTTAACCCATACTTTTTCTGAATCCGCCGCATGGCCCGAATGTAAGCGTCGATCCGCTCTTCGTCCAGCACCAAACCATTGGTCCCATTTTGTTTCGACCTGAGCGAAATCGCGACTGTGATCTTGCCCCGCTTAATCGACTGGTGAATGAAATCTCTAATCTTCTCATCCAACATCGAAATGACGTTTGGAAGCCTGGTGGAACATTCAAAGAACCGATGATTCCAAGAACGAATTTCAACCGCCCAGCGGAAAGGTGATACTCCACCCAACGCTTGACCAAAACCCGTCATGCTTTTAATCATAAGTTCATTTCTTAAGTGATGTGTTGGTAGCCACTTAGGAGAAAAATAGGTTTGCGTAAAGGTTTTATTATAGGGGGGTTATCTTATTCTGTCAAGGAAAGGGGTTAAAGTTCCTCGAAAACTCGAGAAGCAGCTTCAAGCGGATCTTTAGCCTCGGTAATGGGCCGGCCAATGACAATGTAACTTGCGCCCAGTTCAAAAGCTTGTCTTGGCGTGGTAACACGCTCTTGGTCGCCCTTCTCTGCCCAAGTGGGGCGAATCCCGGGAGTGATGATTAAAAATTGTGGACCAAATTTGGCCCTAATCTTTTCCACTTCTTTTGCGGAGGCAACGATTCCGTCAAGACCCGCCTTCTGAGCAAGCTCAGCATAGTGAAGCACGATATCATTAATAGGTTTGGCAATTCCAATTTGGTTCGTTACCTCTTTCTGACTTAAACTGGTGAGGAGCGTCACCCCGATTAATTTGGGTGGAGTCATGTTTAATTTTTTCGCCTCATCGACAGCGGCGATACAGGCTTCCTGCATCATCTGAAGCCCACCCGGCACGTGCACATTAAACATAAAGACGCCAAGCCGCGTGGCCGCCTGAACCGCATGAGCCACGGTGTTTGGAATATCGTGATATTTCAAATCCAAAAATACTTCAGCTCCCAAATCTTTAATCGCTCTGACCGCCTTCGGACCGTGGGCGGTAAAAAACTCGCTCCCAATTTTAAAAATTTTGATGACGTCTTTAAGCTCACGAACGAGCCTTTTCGCAAAACGGAGATCCGCTGTATCGAGCGCTACGATGATTCGCTCTTTTAACATTTCGTCCGTCATCGCGAGCCTCGCGAAGCGAGGCGTTGCGATCTGGAACGAGATTGCTTCGGCCTTGTTTGGTACGTCGCCTCGCAATGACGATGCCTATTATCCTGCCGGGATGTATTTTTCATCTGCCTGTTTCGTCTTTAGTGATCCGCGGATTTTATCAATCGAAGTGTAACTTTTGCGTTTCATGTAGTCTTCTATTCCCTCTAAAATTTCCATGGTCGCCTTCGGATTCACAAAATTAGCCGTCCCCACAGCAATTAAGTGGGCGCCCGTAATCAAAAATTCAAGCGCATCCTGAGCGGTCATAATACCACCCATTGCCATCACAGGGATGTCAAACTCGCGTTTTACTTCATGAAGATAACGAAGCGCAATTGGTCTTATCGCAGGACCGCTTAAACCGCCAAAGACATTCGCAAGCTGCGGCCGACACTTTTCAATATCGACTGCCATTCCCCGAATCGTATTGATGAGACTTAAAGCGTTGCTCCCCGCTTTAATGGCAGCCTCGGCAACCCCCAGAAAATCACGCGCTTCTGGAGAAAGCTTGGTAAAAATGGGGAGTTTCGTTGCGTCTTTCACGGCTTTCACAACATCGTACGTTAGGTCTGGCTTTGCACAAAACTCAAGCCCTTTTTTTACATTTGGGCAGGAAATATTGAGCTCAAGAGCACTGACCCCATCTTCCCGGTCAAGCTTCTTCGCCAACATCACAAAATCTTCAATGCTTTCGCCCGCGATATTGACAATTAAATGTGTTTTGATTTTCCTTCCGCCACAAAGATTGGCGGATCCGCCATGGAGTATGGTGGAGAAGTACGGAATTTTATTCTCGATGAAGTCATCAATACCTTTGTTTTGAAGCCCGATCGCATTCAACATGCCGCTCGGCGTTTCGTAAATCCTCGGCATCGGATTTCCTTTGCGCAGCTTTGGCGTCACGGTCTTGGTCACAATCGCTCCAAGTTTTTCGTAATCGACATAGCGAATATACTCATCCTTAGAGCCAAATGTCCCGGAGGCAACCGTTGCGGGATTTTTGAACACGAGATTCCCAATCTTAGTCGTGAGATCTATTTTGGTCGTCACTTAAACCAACTCCGAAAATGAAAATACAGGGCCTTCGACACAACTCGTTTTAAAACCATCCTTTGTTTCAACTACACAGCCAAGACAAGCCCCAACTCCGCAAGCCATTCGCTCATCAATTGAAGCTTCCCCTTCCATCCCGAATTCATCCGCCATTTTCATCACTGCTTCCATCATCGCATTCGGCCCGCATGTTTGAATGAACAAGGATTTCGGATCTTCCCGCTCGATGAGCTCTTCAAGCAAAGCAGTAACAAAACCTTTTTTCCCGTACGATCCATCATTTGTCGCATAACGAACCTCTGCACGAGCTTTCCGAAGTTCGGCTTTCGGCAACACTTCTTTCTTAGATTTACAGCCAATTAAAAGGAGCGGTTTTGTTTTATCTTGAACCTGTTCAGCCAAAAAAACAAGCGGCGGAACACCAACGCCTCCCGCCACGAGAACCCTTTTCTTTCCTTTTAATTTTTGCGTGAAAGGTTTCCCCAAAGGCCCTAATGCTTTCAACGTATGGCCTTTTCTCTTCTCAGCCAGAACTTGAGTTCCTCGGCCTAAAATCTCATAAAGGATTTCGATCCGATTCCCTTGGACACGGTAATAACTAAAAGGACGCCTTAAAAGAAGATTCTCGTGGCCATCAATTTGAATATTCAAAAACTGACCTGGCAAAACATTTTGAGAAAGCGGTTTGGAAGAAAAAATGAGTTTATAGTACTCGGCATTTACTTTCCTATTTTCTAAAATTGTGACGACTTCATCAAACATGCAGTTGCTCCGTCCGAGAGGGTTTTGAACCTTGACGTTCCTGAAGAGAACTGACTGAAATTCCTTTCTTTCGAAAGGAAGCGACTGCAGAAATCACGGCCTGCGCTGCATTGAGTGTTGTAATACAGGGAACTCTAAAAGAAACCGCAAGCGAGCGAATTTTGGCTTCGTCCAGCATCGGACCTTTTCCTGTCGGTGTATTAATAATTAATGCAATCTCCTTAGCCCTGATTTTATCACCAATATGAGGATGGCCTTCGATCAGTTTATTAACCATTTCCGTTTCAATTCCATGCTGTTTCAAATGGGCAGCTGTCCCTCGCGTCGAAATAATGTGATAGCCCAACTCTTCTAATCCCTTTGCGACACGAGCTACCTTTTTTTTGTCTGCGTCCTTCACGCTTAGAAAAACATTTCCGGTGGGCGGAATGTCTGAATAAGCGGCCTGTTGCGATTTGTAAAAAGCAAGGCCGAAATCTTCGTCGATCCCCATCACCTCGCCTGTTGATTTCATTTCTGGAGAAAGAATAATATCGACTCCTGGAAATTTTACGAACGGGAATACGGATTCCTTGATCGAAAAATGTTTCGGTACAATTTCTTTTGTGAGCCCAAGTTCTTTAAGCGTTTTCCCAACCATGACTTTCGCGGCAAGTTTAGCGAGCGGAACACCAATCGCTTTGCTCACAAACGGAACGGTTCGTGAAGCGCGTGGATTCACCTCGAGACAATAAATTTCGCCATCCTTAATCGCATATTGAACATTCATCAAACCCACAATGTGAAGTTCGCGCGCAAGCTGTTTCGTTTTTTCTATCAGCTCTAAAACTAATTTTTCGGAAAGCGAAAAAGGAGGAAGCGACATCGCGGCATCTCCCGAATGGACACCTGCTTCCTCAATATGTTCCAAAACACCTCCAACGATAAACTCATGACCATCTCCGATTAAATCAACGTCTACCTCAATTGCATCTTCTAAAAATTTGTCGATCAAGACGGGATTTTTATCGCTCGCTTCAACCGCTTGACGGATATATTTTTTAAGCTGCTCTAGATCATAAACAATTTCCATCGCACGTCCGCCCAAAACATAAGAAGGCCGAATCAAAACAGGATAGCCAATCTTTTTGGCTACTTCATACGCTTCTTCTGCCGTAAAAGCCGTGTCGCTCGTCGGCTGTTTCAGATCAATTTGATGAAGAAGTTCTTTGAATTTCTTACGGTCCTCAGCAATATCAATTGATTTGGCCGATGTCCCTAAAATTTTAAGACCCGCCCGCTCAAGCCCTTGCGATAAATTAAGCGGTGTCTGACCGCCCAACTGAACGATAAGCCCCGTCGGTTTTTCACGATCCGCAATGTTGAGAACATCTTCCAAGGTCAGCGGCTCAAAGAAGAGTTTGTCCGATGTGTCATAATCCGTACTCACCGTTTCAGGGTTAGAATTGACCATGATCGTTTCGTAACCTAATTCCTTAAGCGCGAAAGCGGCGTGGACACAGCAATAATCGAATTCAATTCCCTGCCCAATTCGATTCGGGCCGCCCCCTAAAATCATCACCTTCTTTTTCCCGCTTGGAATCGTTTCATCCTCTTCTTCATAAGTGGAATAAAAATAAGGGGTGTATGCTTTAAATTCGGCGGCGCAAGTGTCTACCAGTTTAAACACCGCCTCAACTCCTTTTTCTTTTCTGGCCTTCCGAACGAGCGATTCCTCAGTTTCTGAATAAAACGCGAGTTGGGCATCGGAAAATCCGTATTGTTTTGCTTTTTTGAGTAGGGGCGATTCACGAATCGCCCCTACGTTCAACAATTCCCTTTCCAACTCAACAATTTGACGGATTTGTTCCAAAAACCAAATGTCTATTTTCGTCACGTCCGAAATTTCTTGAGCAGAAAACCCCGCATAAAACGCGTATTTCAGATAAAAAATCCGATCGGCTTTCGGAACGGAAATATAAGTTTTGATTTGTTCTCTTAATCTGAGATTCTTTGGTGCGTCTTGAATAAAACGGATGAGCGTTTCTCGCGTCTCAAGTTTTTCGCCGAACACTTGATCGCGGCCGTCACCGCCCAAACCCGAGCGTTTGATCTCAAGACCTCTGAGCCCTTTTTGGAGCGCTTCCTTAAACGTGCGTCCGATTGCCATCGTCTCACCCACTGACTTCATTTGAGTCGTGAGCGTGTCATCCACCCCTTCAAACTTCTCAAACGCGAAACGCGGGATTTTAACGACACAATAATCGATCGTGGGTTCAAATCCTGCGGGCGTATATTTGGTAATATCGTTTGGAATTTCATCCAGTGTAAACCCTACGGCAAGCTTCGCCGCAAACTTGGCAATCGGAAATCCCGTAGCCTTTGAAGCCAGCGCAGAGGAGCGCGAGACACGCGGATTCATTTCAATCACGACCATCCGCCCCGTTTCGGGATGAACCGCAAATTGAATGTTTGATCCCCCTGTTTCTACCCCAATTTCAGAAATCACTTTCCGTGCCGCATCCCGCATGCGTTGGTATTCTTTATCCGTCAAGGTTTGGGCAGGCGCTACGGTAATGGAATCTCCCGTATGGACCCCCATGGGATCAAAATTTTCAATCGAACAAATCACCACGAAATTGTCTTTACAATCTCGCATCACTTCGAGCTCGAATTCTTTCCAGCCGAGCACGGACTCTTCAACGAGCACTTCATTCACAATGCTATACTCGAGCCCAAGGCGAGCTACCCGCTCAAGCTTTTCTCGATCAAAACAAATTCCACTTCCCGATCCGCCGAGCGTAAAACTTGGACGGACAATCACGGGATAACCAATATGCTCTGCGATCTTGACCGCCTCGTCCACGGAATAAGCGCACGCCGACTTGGGAAGATCGAGCCCTACACGTTGCATAGCCTGTTTAAACTCTTCTCGGTCCTCCGCCTTCTTGACCGCTTCATACTTAACACCAATCAATTCAACACCATATTTAGTAAAAATTCCTTTTTCGTACGCTTCAACAGCAGTATTAAGACCCGTCTGGCCTCCCATGGTTGGAAGACAAGCATCTGGGCGCTCGCGCTCGATAATCTTCTCAAGCACGTCCGTTGTGATAGGTTCAATATAGGTTCGATTGGCCACATCAGGATCGGTCATGATGGTCGCAGGATTCGAATTAATGAGAACGACTTCATATCCTTCTTCACGGAGTGCTTTACACGCCTGTGTTCCCGAATAATCAAACTCGCAGGCCTGACCAATGATGATCGGCCCTGAACCGATGATGAGGATCTTTTTGATGTCAGTTCGCTTCGGCATTACCACACTCCGTGATCGACCATGGCGTAGAAGCGGCTGAAGAGATAATCGGAATCGTGAGGACCTGGAGAATTTTCAGGGTGATATTGGACCGAAAAGACAGGATGCTTCTTGTGGCGAATGCCTTCTACCGTTTTATCGTTCAAATTAATGTGCGTGACCTCGATTTCATCTTTGGGAAGCGTTTTGTCATCGACGCAAAACCCGTGGTTTTGGGAGGTAATTTCAACCCGTTTCGTCTTCAAATCCATGACGGGATGATTTCCACCGCGGTGACCAAATTTAAGCTTAAAAGTTTTTCCGCCCAGCGCGAGCCCTAACATTTGATGGCCGAGGCAGATTCCAAAAATCGGAACTTTCCCAATGAGTTCGCGCATCGAACCCCAAAGATAAGTCACAGGTTCGGGATCTCCTGGACCATTGGAATAAAAGACCCCTTCAGGCTTGAGACCTAGGATTTGTTTTGCCGTAGTGTGAGCGGGAACAACTTTAACTTTAAAGCCATGCTGATTCAGTTTTCGTAGAATGTTGTATTTAATTCCGCTGTCTACGCATACGACGAAGTGTTGTTTCTTGGAACAAGCGGTTCGATCAGGCCAAGCAAACCCCTCGATGAGTCCCTCATTAAAATCGTAAGGCTTCTCAGTGGTCACTTCCTTCACCAAATCAACCCCCACAATGCTTGGAGAATCTTTTGCTTTCTTAATAAGTCGTTTTTCATCCAGATCGGTTGCCGAAATAATGCCTTTTTTCGCACCAAAATCCCGAAGGTGCTTCACAAGTTTCCGGGTATCAATCCCCTGAATTCCAACGATCTTGTATTTCCTAAGATAATCTCCAAGCGACATTTGAGCGCGCCAGTTACTCGTAACAGGGCTCACTTCTTTTACAATGAATCCTTCCACCCACGGACGCCTCGATTCCGAATCGGCTTCATTAATTCCGTAATTGCCGATGTGAGGATAGGTCATCGTCACCATTTGGCCTTTGTAGGAAGGATCGGTCAAAATTTCTTGATAGCCCGAAAGTGAAGTATTGAAAACAATTTCGCCGCACGTTTCGCCAATATGGCCAAACGACTCACCTCGAAATACAAGGCCATCTTCTAATGCTAGGATTGCTTCCACAGTTTCCCCCTACAAATGGTAGCTGTCGCTTTTCCTTTTAATTTTGCACCGATGAAGGCTGAGTTTTTGGATTTGGAAACAAAATCCTCTACTCGAACGGTCCAATCTTCATTGATATTTGCAATGGTTAAATTCGCTTCGCTCCCCACTTTGATTTCTCCAAATCCTTTCGGAAGTTTCAAAATTTCAGCAGGGCAAGTCGACATTTTCATCACCACGTCAGCGAGGCTGAGATGCTTCTCGTGATAAAGCTTTGTCAGCACTACTCCTAAGGAAGTCTCTATGCCTGTCACTCCCGCGGGCGCGTCTTGAAACTCCGCCATTTTTTCTTCTTCCGTGTGAGGAGCATGATCCGTTGCGATCGCATCGATCGTTCCATCCTGAAGACCTTCGATCAAGGCTTTGCGGTCTTCCTCAGTTCGAAGCGGCGGATTCATTTTGAAATTCGTATCGTAATGTTCCACGGCTCGATCTGTAAGCGCAAGGTGGTGAGGCGTAACATCGGCTGTCACATGAAGTTTTTTCTTCTTAGCCGTGCGGATGAGTTCTGCGGTTTCCTTGGTTGAGATATGGGTCAGATGAAGTGGTGCGCAAGTCAATTCAGAAAGCAAAATGTCCCGACCGACCGCAATTGCTTCAGTTGCATTTGGAATTCCTTTAAGCCCAAGCCGTGTCGACATAATGCTTTCGTTCATCACTCCGCTCGAAGCAAGTCGTTTATCCTCGGCATGACTGATCACGAGCAGTCCGAGCATAGAAGCATATTCAAGTGCGCGCCTCATGAGGAGCGAATCGTTCACCCAATCTCCGTCATCCGTAACCGCCCACGCGCCTGCCTGTTTCAAATCCGCCATCTCAGATAGTTCTTTACCCGCTCGTTCCTTGGTAACCGTTCCTGCTGGAAAAACGTAGAACGGAACTTCGTTCGCTTTTCGGATCATATTGTCGATGACGCTTTGGTGATCACAGGGAGGATTCGTGTTCGGCATGGTGACCACGGCAACAAATCCGCCTTTGAGCGCTGCCTTTGCACCTGAGAGAATCGTTTCTTTCTGTTCATAACCAGGTTCGCGGAAATGAACGTGCATATCAATCAACCCCGGGAAAAGATGCAGATCTTTACCTTCAAAGGTTTCCATCCCGTCCGCTTTGATTTCTTTTTTAAGTTCCGCAATCAATCCCTTCTTAATCAAAAGGTCGAACACGCCGTCCACACGGTTCTTGGGATCGATCACATGAATTTGTTTAATGAGTAGGTTGAGCATGTTTCTCCCCTGTCTTCTTACGCGCACCGCTTAAAAGATAGAGAACCGCCATCCGCACGGCAAGACCGTTCGTCACCTGATCTAAAATCACTGAATAAGGTCCGTCCATCACATCGCTTGAAAGTTCAATTCCGCGGTTGACCGGTCCGGGATGCATGATTAAAACGTCTGGCTTTGCGTGTTCCAAGACTTCCCGATTAATTTGATAATGGCTCGCATATTCACGAATGCTTGGGAAATAACACTCGCTTTGCCGCTCGGTCTGAATCCTTAAGAGGTTGATCACATCCGCATCTTTGATTGCTTTTCTAAGATCTGTGGTCACTTCAACGCCGAGCTCATCCGCCTTTGGAGGAAGAAGCGTTTTTGGACCGCAGACCACTACTTTTGCTCCCATCTTGGTCAAGCCCCACATGTTGGAACGCGCGACGCGGCTGTGAAGAATATCTCCGATAAAAGCAACTCGGATGCCATCGAGTTTTCCCTTTTTCTCACGAATCGTAAACATATCAAGGAGTGCTTGTGTCGGATGCTCATTAATTCCGTCCCCTGCGTTGATCACACTCACGGGCAGCGTTTCGGCAAGCCGGTGAGGTGCGCCAGATGCTGAGTGCCTCATCACAATCATTTCCACTTTAAGTGATTCAATGTTCCGAACCGTATCCTTTAAGGTTTCACCTTTGACTGTACTTGAAGTCTGAGCGGTGAAGCTGATGGTGTCGGCGCTCAGTCTTTTTTCGGCAAGCTCAAAGGAAATTCGGGTTCGTGTGCTGGGTTCGAAGAATAGGTTGGCCACCGTTCGTCCGCGAAGGGTGGGCACTTTCTTCACGGGCCTTAAGGAAATTTCCTGAAGGGACTTCGCCGTATCCAAAATGATTCGAATCTCTTCTGGCGCAAGATCTCTCAGCCCCACTAAATCTTTCCGTTTCCACCCAGTCATCCCATCACCTCCAATCTTCCCCAGAGGAGAAAAACGCGAAGCGTTTCAAAAACATTCTCCTCAATAAAAGGGGGACATAATATAGTCTGTACCCCCTTTTCTTGAGGAGCATGTTTTTGAAACGCTTCGCGTTTTTCTCCTCTGGGGACGATTGGAGGTGATGGGATGACTGGGTGGAAACGGTAAGATTTAGTGGGGCTGAGAGATCTTGCGCCAGAAGAGATTCGA
>JACOVU010000047.1 GCA_016177155.1 Candidatus Omnitrophota bacterium
AAAATATAAATATAGACCGCGTAGAACAATACTTGAAATACGGCATTGAAAGCGACAAGTCCGGCCGCAAGCTCGCGGTCACCCTCTGCTAATTCATTCCATACAATCACCATGGCAATGCACCGGGCCAAGCCCACCATAATGACGCCAACCATATATTCCGGATAACCTCTGAGGAAAACGATGGCCAGTGCAAACATCATCAATGGACCGACGATCCAGTTTTGAAAAAGTGAGAAGAAAAGCATCCTCTTATTTTGGAAAATCCTGCCGATCTCTTCATATTTCACTTTGGCTAAAGGTGGGTACATCATCAAAATGAGACCGATGGCGATCGGAATATTGGTAGCACCTACTTGAAACCTATTCCAAAAGCGGGCGGTAGGAGGATAGAAATATCCTACGATAACGCCGGCAAACATACCAAAAAAGATCCAAAGCGTTAAATACCGATCGAGAAAGGATAATTTTTTCATGTTAATTTCGTTTCTTTATTTTACAGCAACCGCCTTCCACTTTAATGGCTTTACAATTCACCAAGGCGTCTCCAATTTTCCGGCGTGCAGAAGCCAAAATCCGTGAAACCGTCGATCGGTGCACCCGCATCCATCTTGCTACTCTTTCCTGTTCAAACCCCTGAAGATCAGCAAGCCTTACCGCTTCCATTTCATCAAGACTCAGGATCACGCCCTGAAGTCTGCGGACAGGTTTCCCAATGGGTCGAAAACACCGTTCTCCTGGCGGGCAACACACCCACCTGATTTTCTTAGGGCGCATAAAACCTCGTGATCGTTATGCACATATGTGCATAATAGGTTGCATAATAGGTGAAGCGCCGTCATCTGTCAACACCTTTGATGGTGCAACTACATAATTGCTTGTCCTCACAGAGCTTTTGCGGTAGTATCGCGGCCCTATGCAGAACCAAAAACGAAGGAAAGATGTTCGTAATATCGCCATTGTCGCACATGTCGACCACGGGAAAACCACGCTTGTAGATGCGCTCCTAAGACAAACAGGCGCTTACGAATTTAAAGAAGGTGAAACCACGGTCATGGATTCAAATCCAATTGAAAAGGAACGAGGAATCACCATTTTTTCAAAGAATGCCTCGTTTGTTTATAAGGACACGCTTTTCAATATTGTAGACACCCCGGGCCATGCCGATTTCGGAAGCGAAGTCGAGCGCGTTCTCAAGATGGTGGATGGAGTGCTCCTGCTTGTGGATGCTTTCGACGGCCCCATGCCCCAAACCAAATTTGTGTTACGCAAATCTCTGGAGCTTCATTTAAAACCCATTCTTGTCGTGAACAAAGTCGACCGACCCAACGCGAGACCGAACGAAGTGGTGGATATGACTTTTGATTTATTTTGTGAACTCAATGCTACGGAAGAACAGCTCGATTTTCCGATTGTCTTTGCCTCCGCTAAAGAAGGGTGGGCAACGCTAGAATTGGACGAACCCCAAGAAACCATGAAACCGCTTTTAGACACGATTCTTCACCGCGTACTCCCTCCCATAGCCGACCCAGAGCTCCCTTTCCAAATGCTTGTGACCATGCTGGATTACGATTCCTATGTCGGACGTATGGCGATCGGGCGAATTTTTTGCGGGAAAATTAAAGCGGGAGACCCACTTGTGGTGGTGAAGCGAGATGGAAAATCGGAACGAGGAAAAGTGACTCGAATCCTAAAATATCGAGGGCTCAAACGCCTCGATCAAGAAACGGCGGAGGCGGGCGACATTGCGTCCATCGCAGGCTTTGAAGGCGTTCATGTGGCGGACACGCTCGCAAGCCCTGAAAAACCAGATGCGGTTTCAGCGGTCAAAATTGATGAGCCTACCATTTCCATGAATTTTGCTCACAACTCAAGTCCGCTTGCGGGCCGAGACGGCGGCCGCTTTCTGACTTCCCGTCATATCCGCGAACGGCTCATGCACGAAGCCATGATGAATGTAGGGATTAAGGTCGAGGAAACGCCTGGCGAAGACCGATTCAAGGTTTCGGGACGCGGGGAACTCCACTTGTCCATTTTAATTGAGACGATGCGCCGAGAAGGTTATGAATTAGAAGTTTCGAGGCCTGAGGTCATTGTCAAAGTTGAAGACGGCGAAAAATTAGAGCCCGTTGAAGAGGTGGTGATCGAAGTCGACCCTGGCTATCAAGGCGCTGTCATTGAAGCGCTCGGGGTACGAAAAGCTGAAATGAAAGATATGATGGCAAGCGCGGTTGGAACCATTCGCATGGAGTTTTTAATTCCCTCGCGCGGCCTCCTAGGATTCAGAAGTGATCTTCTCATGCTCACCCGAGGTACGGGGATCATGTATCAAAACTTTTTTGACTATCAAAAATTCAAAGGCGAAATTCCAGAGCGCAAAGAGGGCGTTCTCATTTCACAAACTCCTGGCAAGACGGTCGCGTACGCCTTGTGGGGACTTCAAGAGCGGGGAGAAATTTTCATTCATCCGGGAGATGACCTTTACGAAGGAATGATCATCGGCGTCAACAACAAAGGGCGCGACTTAGTGGTAAACGCGATCCGTGAAAAGAAACTGACCAACATGCGCGCTGCGGGTTCCGATGAAGCCATTCATCTTGTTTCGCCGCGCGAAATGACGCTTGAATTTTCACTCGAGTTCATCGAACAGGACGAACTCGTTGAAATTACGCCTAAAAACATCCGCTTAAGAAAGCGCTACCTCACCGAAAACGAGCGTAAATCCAAATCCCGCGGCCGAAGCTGAATCATTCCCGCCCAAAGGAATTTCAAACATTTTAAGGTAAACCCTATATAATGTTCCCATGACTCCTAACTCTCAAGTTACTTTTGACGGGCTTGGTATTGCACCGCGGACTCTTGAAATACTGGACCGCCTGAAATTCAAGACCCCAACACCGATCCAGCAAAAAGCCATTCTTCCAGCCATCGAAGGCAAGGATTTGGTCGGCATTGCGCAAACTGGGACTGGAAAGACGCTTGCTTTTGTCATTCCGATGGTCCAACGCTTGTCTCAAAGCAAAGGAAAAGGCCTTGTGCTTGTTCCAACCCGCGAACTGGCTCACCAAGTCGATGAGACCTTTCAAAAAATCGGACCACCCTTCGGAATCCGAAGCACGGTAGTAATCGGCGGAGCTTCCATGAATGAACAAGTGCGCGCTCTTCACAAACACCCTGGGATCATCATTGCCACCCCAGGCCGATTATTGGACCACTTGAATCAACGAACGGTTACGCTCTCTGACGTGCGCATCTTAATCTTAGATGAAGCGGACCGCATGTTTGATATGGGCTTTCTTCCACAAATTGACCGCATTCTAAAAGTGCTCCCTAAAGACCGCCAGACGATGCTTTTCTCAGCAACGATGCCTCAAGCCATTGCGGCCATTGCTACCTCCCACATGAAACTCCCCATCAATGTAGAAATTGCTCCTTCGGGAACGCTCGTCGAAAAACTGACGCAGGAACTTTTTATTGTGAAAAAAGAAAATAAGAACGACCTTTTACGCAAGCTCCTGGATCAATACCACGGAAGTGTGTTGGTTTTTACCCGCACCAAAGTCGGGGCACGCAGAACTGCAAGGGATATCAAATCAATGGGTCACCGTGCGGCCGACATTCACTCTGATCGTTCACTTGCCCAACGGCGTGAAGCACTTCAAGGATTTAAAGCAGGCCGCTACCGCGTGCTGGTTGCCACTGACATCGCAGCGCGTGGAATTGACGTGATGGGAATCGAGCTCGTCATCAATTATAACCTCCCGGAAGATGCGGAAAACTATGTCCACAGGATTGGACGCACAGGACGGGCAGGACACCAGGGACACGCCATTTCGTTTGCAACCCCAGATCAAAAAAATGATGTCGCTAGTATTGAACGCCTCATTCGCACAGCACTTCCGATCTCAGAACACCCCGAAATCCCAATCGAACACTTCTACGCACCCATGCGCCGTACGTTTGCCCCTCGTGGGTTTCGGAGCGCTCGAAGTCATTCCTCGCGCCGTCGGTTTGGCGCGAGACGATAAACAAATTTATTTCTCCGACCGAAAAAATACTGCAATCTTTATTTCAAAGCTACAAGCGTAGATTTCAGAGTTGGGAAATGAGGCAAATGAGGACCGAGTAAAGGAAGCGCATATTTTCGGAAGGTCTCATTCACATTCGTTTTTTCCCGATTTAAAAAAGAATCCGGAAAGTAACGTTCGCGGCCCGGGATGTTCTCGATCGGCACGGGAACATAATCAATCTGGTACGTCTTGGACGCAAGGCGTTTGAAAGCAACCATGACTTTCGTTTTTCCTTGAAGCGCCCACCGCACAGCCTTCGCGCCTGCTTGATAGGCTTCCTTTTGGTCTACTTCCGAAACATAAGGCATCGACATGCGCGCAATCGTGCCGGGCTTGTCGAAACGGGCTCTCACTTTAAAGCGATCTTCGACCAAACGAGCAAGATGCGCGGCCGCCCCTTCTACATATTGATGGCCAAAGGGATCGTGTGTGACACCGTCCTGGCGAATTCCAATTCGCATTCCATTTTTATCCCGAATGGTTTCGGAAATCACCACAAGGCAATAGCCCGCCTTGCTCAACGCTTTTTCCACATGACTTAAGAACGCGGATTCTTCAAAGGGAATTTCAGGCATCCATAAAAGGTGCGGAGGATCTTCCGCTTTTTTCTTAAGAAGCGCTGAAGCCGCCACAATCCATCCCGAATTTCGGCCCATGAGTTCAATGATTTTCACGCGGTCGACGCGCTGCATGGCACGGCTGTCGAGTCCCGCTTCTTGCGTCGTGATGGCGGCAAACCGCGCGACCGAGCCATATCCCGGGCAATGGTCCGTTTCCATAAGATCATTATCAATCGTTTTCGGAATGTGTACCGCGCGGATCTCATGATTTTCTTTTTCGCAGGCGCTTGTGATTCGGAGGATGGTTTCGGCGGTGTCATTCCCGCCGACCATGAAGAAATAACGGACGTTCCAGCGTTTCAAATTTCTGACGACTTGAAATTCTTCTTCTTGCTTCAGTTTATAGCGGGAAGAACCGAGCGCTGCGGAAGGTTGGTTTGCAATTTGTTTGAGGAGCGCAGGAGACTGCTTCCTGAGATCGAAAAGCTCACCTTTGAGAAGCCCTTCAACGCCATGAATCATGCCCCAAACGTTCGAAACCGTTTTTGCCGAACGGGCTCGCTCGGCTGCTCCAACCAGGCTTTGATTGATGACTGCGGTACACCCGCCTGACTGTCCAACAATTGCATTTCCTTTTAAACTCATATATCGCTCTCTAAATTAATGACACATACTACACCACTGGCGGGCGCTCTGTAAAATTGACAACGGCGTCTGCTTACTTTGCGAGAAAACGAGCTTTGTCTTGAGGGTGAGGTGTCCGGATATTGTAGGCCAGCCTAAACATGGAAAGCAAACGAATGGTCCAGTAGGTTGCATCTACTTCCCACCATCGAAGGCCGTGTGCTGCGGATGATTGAAAGGCATGGTGATTGTTGTGCCAGCCTTCTCCAAAACTCAAAAGGCCGACCCACCAAAGATTCCTTGAACCGTCCTTGGTTTGAAAGGTTTGGTAACCCCATCTGTGCGTCGCCGAGTTCACGAACCATGTCATGTGCAGAGCGGCAATGGTTCTTACGAAAATGCCCCAAATCACAAAAGGAATGCCGCCCCAAATGAGAAGCAACCCCCCAAGCAGCCACTGCCCGGCCCATCCGTACCGCTCAAGAAAACGATAGAATGGATCTTTGACAAGGTCCGGTGCGTAACGAACTGTAAATTGTTTGTCTTCAAGAATGGGAGACCGATAAACAAACCACAGAAGATGCGACCACCAAAACCCGTGGCGCGGGCTGTGGCAATCATCGTTGGTATCGGAGTTTCCGTGATGATACCGGTGAGTAGCCACCCAGCTGATCGGCCCTCCCTGAGAATTCAAGGCCCCGAGAAAAGCGAGAACATACTCTAAGGTTTTCGGACACTGAAAACTTTTGTGGGTGAGAAGCCGGTGGTAACACAGGGTCATGCCCAAACCGGCCGTCAGCCAGAAGAAAACCATAAAAACTAAAAAAGCGGCCCAATTGAATGTGAACAACCCAAGAAGCGCGCCTCCGTGCAAAAAAATAAGCCCCGCGACGATGGGACGGTTCACTTTTCCTTTATGCTCAATCAAGGTGATTACCTCTTTAACAGTTATGTTTTCTCCATTTGAAAGAAATCTTGAATGCTTGCGATTGCTTGTTCGGCATCCTCGCCTTCAGCCTCAATGTGGATTTTTGATTTCCAAGCAGCAGCTAAAAGCAGAAGCCCAAGTACATTTTTCCCATCCGCTGTCACTTTCCCCTTACGAACGCGGATCACCGAGCGAAATCGCCTAACACATCTAACAAATCTGGCGATGACTCTAAGATGAAAGCCAAGCTGAGTCGGCATGGTAATTTCGATAGTTTGGACGAATAATTCGCTAACCTTCTCCATTTTAACCACTCCTCCCACTACCATTAGAAGCGGTTGCTCAGATCCAAACTGACCTAACACACTCTCAAAAAACAAGGATTCAAACCTCAACTAAAGAATGGGACATGGTATCAATGACCCAAGGATTGACTTTTTGTTTGCGCTTCAAACTTTTCTTCATTCTGGAGAATGCTTCCTCCTCCGGAATTTCCAAAGTAAAAGAAAGTTCGCGGATCAGCCCTTTGGCCGCCCGGTCTAACATTTCTCTCTTTCCTTTGGCAACTTTCCCACCTTTTTCCAGGGAAAAGATCGAGATCACTCTGCTGAAAGCCCAGGGAGTATTTTTCTTAATTAAACTGAGAATTGTTTCGGATTGTTTCTTCCCTAACCCGCGGTTGATTGGATCGCTTGACTTCAAATAATCCAGAATCTGCTTCGCCTCTTTCTGAGAAATGGCCGGATGAAATCCCGATGCTTCGACCTGATCGCTATCCACCAAGAACCTGGCCCCTCTGAAACGGGGCTGCTTTGATTCGAGTGAATAATAATACCTATCCTTCCCGGCTTCGGTCTGTTTAACAATATCGGTTATCCGGCAAGGCCCGTGGCTTGAGTGATAAAGCAGGAAACCTCTCTGATAAGCTAATTTTTTTGCCATTTGAGTCTCTTCTTTCCAGGACGAGTGATGTTGAAACAAGCTAAAATGAGAAAATCACTAGATAGGAATAAGGAAAGTGACGAGGGGTATTATACTCCTAAAACGGAATCTTTCCTATCTTAAAAATACAGGGGTAAAAAAATAAGGCATTGCCGCATGATGCTACGGCAACGCCTTTTTGGCAATCCCTCCTCTGTAATGACAGGCTTCGGTGTTTTTTAGTGACCGCCTTCTTTACGTTTTGCGAAACATTCCTTGCAGTACACCGGACGATCTCCGCTAGGTTTGAAAGGAACTTCACACTCTTTTTGACAACCTGCGCAAACTGCCTTGAACATTTCTCTTGGTCCCTTGTTGAATCCGCCGCCACCGCCTTGCTGAAATCCCATGTTATCTCCTTTTTGGTACCGACCTCCGTACCAGGTTAATAGACATCCCTTGCGACTTTAATTATCGGCAACACACCTATTTTAATTTACAAACACTTCCACAGGGCTTCCCCTCCGCCACGCTCCGGGGGCTGCCGGCCTTCGGAAAAATGGCGCGGCCCACGAGGTACGAAGCTAATCGAGCTTGTTCTTTAAAACATACCCCGTTGTCCTGCCGTCACCGATTTTTTGAATCAGTCCCGCTTCGAGCATCTGGTTAAAATCCTTGCGAGCAGTTTCATCCGAACATTGTGCGAGCTTGCGGTATTTTCTGGTTGTTATCTTCTCCGAATGTTCGAGCATCCATTGAAGCGCTTTAATTTGTTTTTTATCAAGTTTAGCCTGGACCTTTTGGCTTAAGAAATCGCGGATGCCCTTGACCCTTGTTTCTTTTTTGATCTCGTCCTGAACATTCTTCAGCTGTTCCGCCAAAGCCGTCAGGTAATAGAGGATAAAAAACGTTGCATCACTATCATGGGCCTCGGCATTCTGGATGGCCCGGTAATACTCACCGCGATGATGGTCAAAATAATCGGATGGTGCAAGAAAATTAATTCTTAAGTACCCCTTCTAAAAGTGCGGGGTTTGCGTCATTACGTGTTGAAGTCCGTACGT
>JACOVU010000044.1 GCA_016177155.1 Candidatus Omnitrophota bacterium
CCGCAAACAAAAAACTCGGAAAAAATGAATTTTTTTGGCCGGAGACGTCAAAATGACCAACTTTTGTTCAAAATGTGCCACGTTTTTGAAAATCAACGCGTTACTTCGGTCCAATTTCATGTTTTTCAGAATCCAAATATGAAATTTCAGTTCGGAAGAGCAGGTCTTTCCCGATTGCGTTTCGGAGTCCTGGAAGGGTATAATCCCATCACCTGCTTTGCAAAAGCATGCATCTCATGTGTAGAAGCATGCTTTTGAAACTCTTTGAGTTCTCCCCATGCGGGGAGAAAAGCAGGTGATGGGATAATTCCAACACTATGGCTGCGCGAAGCAAAAGACGGATCTTCTTTTTAGTGTTAAGTTCCATTTTGTTTCTTGCCCCCACCGGTCTCGAGGCCGGGGCAGGGAAACTCAAAGTGGCAGCGACTATCTTTCCGGTTGCGGATATCGTCAAGCAAGTGGGAGGGGCAGGCGTCCAAGTCATTACGGTTTTGCCCCGAGGGGCTAACCCGCATGTTTTTGAACTCACCCCAAAATCAGTGAAAGATCTTGAACAAGCGAAGATCGTTTTCGCCATCGGTCATCGATTCGACGATTGGGTCAAGGGGATTGGAGAAAGTCTGCCAGATGTTCGAGTGATGATGGTCGATCAGGGTATTCCGTTGATCAAAACCGATACCGTAGATCCCCATTATTGGCTTTCGATTTCGAACGCCAAACACATTGCTCAGACCGTTTGTTCGTTATTGATTGAGCTTGATTCCCAAAATCAGGAGGTCTACCAGCGCAATCTTGAATCGTATCTTTCCAAGTTGGATGAGACAGATCAAATGTTCAAGGAAATGTTTGAGGGGCTTCCTACCCGAAAACTTCTGACGTATCATGATGGCTGGCGCTACTTTGCCCGCGACTATGGTTTTGAAGTGATTGGCAATATCGAATCCTCAGAAGGTGCTGAACCCACACCCAGGAAACTGGCCGAACTCAGCAAAGCAGTAAAACAGTTTCAAATCAAAGCGCTTTTTTCAGAGCCCGAAGTTCCGAAAGACATCGCCCGCTCGTTTGCCGAAGATTTAGGCCTGAATGTATATGAACTTGATCCTTTAGGGAAAACGCTTGAGGGTGGGACTTATCTAGATTTGATGATCAAGAATGCAAATGTGATTTGCAAGGCACACGGAAAGGATGTCTAACGGGATGGATAAATCCATGGTTCAAGTGAAACACTTATCAGTTAAATACAACGGCAAGGCTGTACTGAACGACATTAATTTCTCCATCGCGAAAGGCGAAATTGTGGCCTTGGTTGGCCCGAATGGTTCTGGGAAAACCACGCTCATTCGAGCTATTTTAGGATTGATTCCTTACGAGGGTGAGATTTTGGTGGACCGTGCCCCGATCCGAAGTTCGCTTGAACGTATTGGCTATGTCCCCCAGCAGTTTGACTTTGACAAAAGCATCCCCCTGACTGTAGGAGAATTCTTAAGGCTCGCCTTCAAGCGGGTCGCCGATCGAAAGGTCAAGCGCGCGCTTTTGGAAGTGGATATGAAGCGGCATGAAGAGGCGCTTTTGGGGAGTCTTTCGGGAGGCGAGTTCCAGCGCGTTTTGATTGCGCGCGCGCTCCTGAACGACCCCGCCATTTTATTTTTGGATGAAGCCATTAGCGAAGTGGACCTTGCCGGTGCAAAAGGTTTTTATGAAATTGTCTCTCATTTGAATCAAGTTCACCAAACAACCGTTGTGTTGGTTTCCCACGAAATTAATATGGTATACCAATTCGCCCATCAGATCATTTGTCTGAATCGGGATTTGATTTGCATGGGAAAACCCAAAGAGGCGATTACCAAGGAAGTGCTTGAGAAATTGTATGGTAGGGAAATGCGTTTTCAAGAACACAGGCATTAAAAATGTTTGAACTCTTCCAGTATCCATTTATGCAGCGTGCTTTCGTTGCAGGAATTCTCTTGGCCGCTCTCCTCGCCTATCTTGGTGTTTTTGTAGTGCTCAGGAGAATGTCTTTTTTTAGCGATGGGATTGCGCATGCCTCGCTTGTCGGAGTGGCCGCAGGGGTGCTCTTAAGTATTAATCCATTGATTACAGCGCTTCTGGCCAGCCTCATTTTTGCGGTTCTACTTTTCTTTCTCGAGAAAAAGGCGCATCTTTCTTCAGATGCGGCCATCGGGCTCATTTTTACTTCGGGCATGGCACTTGGCGTCTTGTTGATTAGTTTGAAAAGTGGTTACCAGCCCGAGCTCATTGGTTTTCTTTTTGGAAATATTTTAACTATCAAACAGATTGATTTAATCATTATCGTGGGGCTTTGTCTTGTGATCGGGGGATTCCTCCTTCTCAAACGAAGAGAGCTTGCTCTTCTTTCACTCGACCGAGAAATGGCCTATTTGGGAGGCGTTCATCCCGACGCACTTCAACTTGCCATGAATATGGCGCTTGCGATGTCCGTTGTCCTAGGCATCAAGATTTTAGGTATTGTTCTCGTAAGCGCGCTCCTGATTATCCCCGTTTCTATTGCTAAATTAAACAGCCGTTCCTTTCATAAACTGGTTGGGACGAGCGTTCTTTTGGGCGAGGTGATCGTCGTGAGCGGTTTAATCATTTCATACGTTTTTAATCTTCCGACGGGGGCGATGATCGTTCTGGTAGGGACATTTCTTTTTTTGCTGGTGTTTTTTCTCAATTTGTCGAAACAATAATAACTATGGCTGAGTCAGAACTTCCGAAAAAACAAACGACTTTAGAGGTTGCCGAAGAAGCGCGGGAAAAAGAATGGAAACACCCCTCTTTTGTGGGCGATCTTTTCTTGGGGCGTGTTCGCTGGAATCTTATCCTTCCTTACCCCGAGCAAAGTGAAGCGGACCGAAAAATTGGGGATGACATTTGCGCGAAGGTGGCCGACTTTCTCAAGAAAAACTTAAATCCCGATGAGGTCGATCGTACGGGCGAAATCCCAAAGCATGTGATCGAAGGCCTTGCCCGGTTGGGTTGTTTTGGGATGAAAATTCCAAGGGAAATGGGCGGTCTCGGGCTCTCTCAAGTCAATTATAACCGCGCGATCCACCTCGTTTCGAGCTACTGCGGTTCAACAGCCGTTTGGCTTTCCGCACATCAATCGATTGGAGTGCCGCAGCCTCTTCTGCTCTTTGGCACAAAGGAGCAGAAGGAGAAGTATCTGCCGCGAATTGCGAAAGGAGAAATTTCAGGCTTTGCGCTCACCGAACCTGATGTCGGATCTGATCCCGCCCACATGGCTACTACCGCTACGCCGACTCCGGACGG
>JACOVU010000048.1 GCA_016177155.1 Candidatus Omnitrophota bacterium
CTTTGAATACACCTGACTTACATTCCCTGCTTTATCGTAATACTTCACATAGATTGTCTTTGAGCCGTCTCCCGTGGGAAGGGTGTAAGATTTGGTAGCACTGTAAGCTTCTGGGGTGGAGTAGGCCACATTATCAGTTGAAAAACTCATCTGATCGATTCCAGATCCTGTGCCGTCTTGAGCTGAAAGATTTAATGTGACTGAGGTAGAATTTGCATATTGAGCCCCTGAGTTAATATTGATGGAACCAGTGGGAACAAGCGTGTCACGAATCGTTGATACGTTGACAGGGGTACTTTGATTTTCTTGACTGTCTTTGGCCGTAATTGAAAAGGGATTGGCTCCTTCGACTGTTAGGGTTACCGTCTTAGACCAGCTCGTCAAGGAATCGATAGGAACCTCTTCTACCCCATTGATTAAAATGGAGGTATTTTGAGGCTTCGTTCCTGAAAGGGTTATACTTGATTGATTCGTATATTGGGGGAGGGCACTCACCGTGGGTGGGTTTACTGTAATCGTGCTCACACGCGGGCTTTCCTGAGGCCCTGTTAATGTGGGTGTATAAGCAGAATCTTTCGTAAGGATAATCTTATCGAAGCTAAAACCATCCTCCCGCATCCAAACATTGAGAACATGATCTCCAGCTGTCGTAATGTTCAATGTTGCAATCGCTCCAGAGTCCGATGTCGTCTTAGACCAGGAATAAGATCCGATTGTGAACGAATTAAAATTGTCTGAGGAACTCGGAAGCATCCCGTCAATTCCGACATGAATCGAATCGCCTGAAGTGTTAGGCGAATAGCCTCTCACCCAAACATAATAGGTTCCTGGAGTTTGAATATTGACTTTGTAACGGAGTTCAGGACCTGCTTTACTGGAAGTACCTGTGAAATTGCTTCCCGTATCCTGACCGCCAAAGAAATATCCATCCCCTGCGTACCCCGCAGTCGAAGTCTTAAATTCCCAAGTTTTGCTGCTCCGCCAAAGATTCTGATAAGCATGTTCTGCATCAACCACAAGAAGCCCCTGGGATTCTTGAAAGGAAGCTTCTGGTGCATCAAACATAATATTCATCCAGCTTGAATAATAGGTGCTGGATGACACGAGCGTTTGATCCATGATGAAATTGAAACACTTGACTTTGGTCCAATCAATTCCTGTGAAGCGAGACCTTTGAACGGTAAAGTATTGAACATTTGTTCCTATTCCAGAAATCACATAGGAAGCTTTGGCACCTGATACGTCCTGAACTTCCAATTTAACTTTGGTGACATAGGAGCTATTGCTTGACTGAAGTCCAAAGGTAAAGGTCGTGTTTTGCGATAAATCTTTGGTTTCCACTGTCGCGGTTGTAGTTGGGTCATCAAAGCTTAAACTCGCACCAGAATAAGTACCCGCAGTTGTCACATTAAAGTTAAGTTGTGCCATCGCAGCTGCTTCTTTAACCACAGTCGTAGCAGTGCTTGAGCCAGACGTAACAACCACATTTGGTGCGCTCGGAAGCCGAGTCAAGAGGCCTGTGTCAAAATAAAGGGTTTTCACTCCCACCGTAAAAGTCCCAGAGGTAAGGGAGGTGAGTGTGGGGTCCACTGAGAAGATGATTCTTCTAATTCTGGATCGGTCGACTCCAGAAAAGGCACTTGCACTTACAGAGTAATAATAAGGAGTAGATGAGGAAAGTCCTGAAAGAATCGTGGAAGCCTTGGCCCCATTAATATCCTCAAGCTCAACCCGAATCTTCCCGTTCGAAATACCGTAAGCAGAGAATACGAATTGGGAAAGCGTGGAGAAATCCTTGGTTTCTACGGTTGAAGCCGTTTGAGGATCATCAAAAGTAATCGCCATTCCAGATTTAGTGCCAGTCCCAGACAAAACAAAACTAGCGGTGGCTAAATTAGCTGAAACGATACGTGCGACCGTACCTGAAGTAGACCCCGGGGCGATTTCAACCTTGGCCGCTGAACCCGTATCGGTAAGTAAAGTGGTGCTGTAAGTGAGTGTCCGTGTCACAATGGTTATCGTTCCCGTGGTGGGATTCCCGAGAGTCTGATCCACGATAAAGTTAATCCGCTTCATTTTCGTCCAGTCAAGTCCCGTGAATCGGTTTTTATCTACCGTGTAAAATTGAGTGGTTGAAGTTAAACCCGTAAGGACCGCAGAAGATTTCGCACCCACTTGATCTTCAAACTCAAGTTTCACCTTTCCGCCCGTTGGCCCTGCGATCCCAAAGGTGAATTGGGTCTGGGTGGAAAGATTTCCATATTCAACCGTTGTGGTTGAAGGATTATCGAGGACAAGACCTCCACCCGAGATCGATCCCGCTTGTGAAATATTGTAATTGAGCTTAAAGCCCGTGGAACCCGTTTCGACCAAAGTGGTCGCAGTGCTTGAATTCGCAGCGAGGGCAACATAAGGATAATTGGGGAGATTGGTAAGCTGTGTGGTACTGTAAAGAAGCGTTTTCGTTTGAATGGTAAGGGTGCCGGTTAATTGGCTTGTCAGCGTACTGTCGATCGAATAAATAAAGCGCTTTATTTTCATCCAATCGATTCCTGTAAAAAGGGTTTTGGAAATCTTGTAATACTGCATCGTTGTGGAAAGATTGATTAAGGTGACATCCGACTTTGCCCCCAAGGAATCCTCTACCTCAAACTTCACCTTTGAACCCGAAGGACCTGAGACACCCACAATAAGATCCGTCAACACGGCGAGATCACGAAGTTCGACAGCTGTCGTTGTTGGATTATCAAAAGACACATAAGCACCTGACTTAGACCCAGACTGGGTAACGTCATACTGAATCTGAAACTGGGAGCTTGATTGCTGGACCGCAGTCGTAGCAGTGGACGAACCCGCCATTAAAAGCACCCAGGGAGAACCTGAGAAAGAGGTAAGATTGGCTGAGGTCAATGTCGAATCGGGAGTTACGGTGCCTGCCGTCCTGAAGGTTTCGATTTTCAGGTGTTGAACTTCTTCATTCAGGCGGTCCATTTCCTGGATGAAAAAGTTAAGAAGCCCGCGTGCTTTGACGAGATCGCGGCCGTGAACCTTTCTTTCCACTTCAAGTACTTCACTTAACGCCCGAAGGAATTCGGAATAAGAGAGTTCTTGGAGCATGCCTTCGTGGTTATACGCCCAAACTTGATCGCCGCTTACGACATATTCAAGGCGATCACCTGCATGCGCAAGATCAAGAGGGCTAGGTCCAGCGGCCTCGTGGTCAAGAGGATGGGTATGAACGGTAAAGGTCGATTGTTTGAGAATCTCGTTTACAGGTTTCGTGACCAGGATTTCACCATCATGACCTGAACTGAAAAGTACAAGCTCTCCATGAAGGATTGCTATCCCGACTTCAAAAGAAAGCTCACTTAACGCTTTAAGGTTTTCTGCTTCGAGGCCTTCGATGACAGCGGCGGAGGCATATTCAGGTCTTAAAAGATCCAGCGCCTCTTCAAATTCATAGCGCTCATATTCGTAATCTTTAATCTCTGGCTCTGATTCGGTTACGGCTGATAAGGGTTGGTCTTCGCCCAGGAAATCAAGAGAAGTGGAGTAGAGAGGACTTTCTACTAGGGCGGGAGGCGTATCTTCTTCCTCAGGATTTTTTTCTGAAAGATAATTTTCGGGCAGGGGCGTTCCGCTCAGGGTGGGCTCATAAGCCCAGGAAATTTGAAGTGTAGAAAAGGTTGTAAGAACGAGAAAAGAAATGATTTTTAAGGAAAGGCTTCTTCTACCGAGGCGTGACTGTGTGTTCGGTTTCATTGGATATACCAAAGGTACCGAGACTTTCCTTACTGCTAAAATAACTATTCCATCTTAAACGAAATCTGACAAGTTCCCGAGAAGCAAAGTTCTTGATTGTTATAAATTGACGTCTTTTACTCTTCCATCTTACCTCCTTCTCGGACCACTTTCTAAAACGCTCAAGTTGTCAACAATAAGAATTCTACCGGGAAGTTTGTCTTTAGCGAAGAGGAAAGAGGGGGGAGATCGCGGTTTGGGCTATCTGCAGGACAAAGTGGTCCTAGTTATGAACCACTAAGGGCCTTGATCATCTC
>JACOVU010000045.1 GCA_016177155.1 Candidatus Omnitrophota bacterium
AGAAGCAGGTAGGCCAGCCGGTTTCCGCTGAACTTCTTGACGGCCTCGCGCAAAAGTGAAGCCGCTTTTTCAAAATCACGCTCCTCGATCAGGATAATAACAGCCTGCGCCGCCCGCTGGAAGGAATCATTGATCGGTTTGACAACGGAAAAACGTGCATGCCCCAGTTCAATGGCTTTCCGGGCAACCTGGCTGAGCTCATATCGGAAGGCCTGCTCAGGGCCTGACATCGGAACGACGACGTGAACGAGGGGTTCATCGCCCATCGCGGCGAGTGCGGGCATTAACATAAACAGAAGAAGCCAAAACCGCTTCATGATTCCTATTATAACCGGAATGAATCGCTCCGCAACCCTTCGGACTCATTGATTAATTCAACCCTAATGGCGCCTACTTTCCCAGAATTATCCGGTCCTCTGTAAAACAACACCTAATAATAGATGACTGCCACCCCTTACCAAGACACTTTTGGGCGGGTATACTTCAACGGGTAGATTTTCCCTTTTTAAGGGGGTGGAAAAATGAAGAAAATTGCGCTGATTTTAGCGCTGCTCATGGTGTTCGGACAAGCTTATGGGTTTGCTTATCCAACCGCCGTTGACAATACTTTAGATGCGAAATCAAAATCTGAGCTTCATCCAGTATCGGATGCGGCAAAGATTGCGAGCGCCGCCAATGACGGAGTCAACAAGATCATGGAAAGTGAGCCCGTGTCCACCGTGATGAAACCGATCCGTGCGACGAAAAAAGAAACGCTCAAAGGGGCTTACAAAATCACGAATACCCTTTGGGATGTGCTCACGTTCCGCTGGCTGAGATCAGAAGATAAACCGGAAGCCTAACCGATGGCAAAGAGATGAGTTCCAAGCCGCAAATGAAATCCGGAAGGCGCGAGCCTACCTTCCACTTTTTTCAGTGCATATGATGATCGTGCGACTCGACAGGTTTTCCCGTTAATTCTTGATTCACCATCGCCATCAAATATTTTTCAGGGTTCTTTTTAAATTTTCCAGTACACTGCTTGCAACATAATCCATAGCGTTTGCCATTGTGCTCGATGAAATCTTTCCCTGAAACTTTGTCTCCACTCACGGGACAGAACTTGTTCCCAGCATCAGCTACTGACTGTTTGACCGATCCCGCTGCATCAGCCCACGAAGCGAGTGGTACAGCACAGAACACAAGCAACATCACTAACGCTAACACTTTCATTGAACGAACCTCCTTTTTCATTGAACCGCTGTTTCTCTTTTCATTTCATAATGCCACTTCCAAATCGCATAAACCGCTGGATAAACCAAGAGCTCTAGAATAAAGGAAGTGAAAAGTCCTCCAATCATCGGTGCTGCGATCCGTTTCATCACATCTGAACCAGCGCCCATGGCCCACATAATCGGAATCAAGCCCATGAACGCGGCCATCACGGTCATCATTTTGGGCCGCACTCGTTTGACAGCGCCATGAATGATAGCTTCTTCAAGGTCTTCTTCAGTGCGCATTTTTCCTTTCTCTCGCGCGTCGTTGTAGGCCAAATCGAGAAAGAGGAGCATAAACACTCCTGTCTCCGCGTCAAGTCCCATGAGCGCAATCATTCCCACCCATACCGCGATGGAAATGTGGTAACCCAAAATCCACAAAAGCCAGACTGCGCCGATCAGAGAAAACGGGACGGCGAGCAAAACGATTCCGGTTTTAACAGCAGACTTCGTGTTCATGTAAAGCAAAACACAAATCAAGAAAATGGTAAGCGGAAGCACCACCTTGAGGCGCTCTTTCACGCGGATCATATTTTCATACTGTCCGCTCCAAATCAGTCCGTAACCGGAAGGCAACTTAAGTTCCCGAGCGACAATTCGCTTTGCTTCTTCCACGTAACTTCCAATATCTCGGCCCGCCATGTCGACATAAACGTATCCGGCGAGAAGGCCATTTTCGTTCCGAATCATGGCAGGACCTGATACCATTTGGATATCAGCAAGCTGTGTAATTGGGATTTGTTGGCCCCCCATGGTTGGAACGAGAACCCGTTTTAATTTTTCAATGTCATCCCGAAGTTCCCGCGAATACCGCACATTCACAGGATAACGTTCTCTCCCCTCTATCGTCGTCGTGATATTGTCCCCACCGATAGCAGACATAATAATCATTTGAACATCGGCCACGGAAAGGCCGTACCGAGCCAGCGCGTCCCGCTTAATATCAAAATCGAGGAAATATCCGCCTGCCACTCGCTCTGCGTAAATACTGCGAGTGCCGGGAACATCTTTCAAAATCATTTCAAGATGAGTTCCTATTTCTTCAATCTTTTTGATATCCGAACCCAGAACTTTGATTCCGATGGGCGTGCGCACACCGGTGGTTAACATATCAATACGATTTTTGATCGGCATGGTCCAAGCATTCGTCGTCCCGGGAATTTTCAAAGCTTGATCCATTTCATTGACGAGTTCGTCATGGGAAATCCGTTCAGGCCAAACCCATTGGAACGCTCCTTTGAACCAAGGGGGCATCCATTTAGAATACCAGCGAGTTTTAGCGCGCCACTCCTCGTGCGGCTTAAGGAGGACTACGGTTTCCATCATCGAAAATGGGGCGGGATCAGTGGAACTTTCCATTCTTCCGGATTTGCCAAAAACACGTTCCACTTCGGGAAAACTTCTTAAGATTTGGTCCTGTTTTTGAAGGAGCTTTTGCGCTTCCGCCACTGAAATTCCAGGAAGTGTCGTGGGCATATAAAGAACGCTTCCTTCCCAAAGGGGCGGCATAAATTCAGAACCCAATCGAAGGTAAACCGGAATCGTGGTTAAAACCAATAGAAGAGCTGCGACAATGGTCGTTTTTCTGTGTTTCAAAACGAAGCGGCAAGCCGGCTCATAAATCTTGAAGAGGATTCGGCTAACAGGATGTTTTTCTTCGGGATAGTAAGTTCCGACCGCTACCGTTGTGGCAAGTTTGGAAAGCCACTTAAACCTAAGTTTAATCGGCTCCATCCGCGTAAAAAGCATTCTCATGGCAGGATCGAGCGTGATGGCTAAGATCGCTGCAATTGCCATCGCTAAATTCTTGGACCACGCAAGCGGCTTAAACAAACGGCCTTCTTGATCGACAAGGGTAAAAATCGGCATAAAAGAAACAGCGATCACAAGGAGCGAAAAGAAAACCGCGGGCCCAACTTCCTTTAAGGCCTGGAGTCGAATCGCGTGATAGTCCCCTTTACGGCCTCCCTCAATCCACTGTTCCAAACGCTTATAGGCATTTTCCACTTCCACAATTGCACCATCGACTAAAATACCGATCGAAATCGCAATGCCTGATAGTGACATAATATTTGAGGTTAACTTCATTCCATGAAGCGCAATAAAAGAAAGTAGAACCGAGATTGGAATCGTTACAATAGGAATAATCGCAGATGGAAAATGCCAAAGGAAAAGGAGAATGACGAAACTGACAATCACCATTTCTTCAATCAGCTGATGTTTTAACGTATCAATCGCTTTCACAATTAATTCCGAACGGTCATAAAGAACGACCAGTTCAACTCCCGGAGGCAAAGAAGATTCAAGCTCCTTGAGCTTGCCTTTTACTCGATTGATGACGTTGAGCGCATTCTCTCCATAACGCATGACCACTGTGCCCGTCACAATGTCCCCTTGCCCGTCATAATCCGCAAGCCCGCGGCGGATCTCAGGTCCAAGCGAAACGGTGGCAACGTGTTTGACGAGAACGGGCGTTCCTTTCGGATCCACTCCCACTACGATTTGTTCCAAATCCTGAATCGACTTCGCATAGCCACGGCCGCGTACCATATATTCAGCACCGGAAAATTCTAAGAGCCGTCCGCCGGACTCTTGATTCCCGTTCCGGATGGCTTCAATGACTTTGGTCAGTGGAATGTCGTAGGCGAGTAACCGATTTGGATCGATTGTGATTTGATATTGCTTCACAAAACCGCCGAGTGAAGCCACCTCCGCGACGCCGGGCACACTCTGAAGATGATAACGAAGATACCAATCCTGGAAGGAGCGAAGCTCTTGCAAACTATGCTTGCCCGTTTTGTCGAGAAGTCCATACTGAAACACCCACCCAACCCCCGTAGCATCAGGTCCAAGCTCGGTTTTAACCCCTTCAGGCAAACGCGGAGTGATCTTGCTTAAATATTCAAGCGTGCGACTCCGCGCCCAATAAATATCAGTGCCATCTTTAAAAATGACATAGACATACGAAAACCCGAAATCCGAAAAGCCACGAATCGCTTTAACGCCGGGCGCACCGAGCATCGCGGTTACAATGGGGTAAGTCACTTGATCCTCAATAATATCGGGGCTTCGATCCCAACGGGAATAGATAATCACTTGCGTATCTGACAAATCAGGAATGGCATCAAGCGGAATATTTTTCATGGACCAAATCGCCACGGCCATCGCCGCAATGACCAGCGTAAAAATCAGAAATTTATTGTGCGCCGAAAATTCGATGATCTTTTCGACGAATCCCCCCTGTCTTAACTTGTGAGATTCAAATGTCTCAAGGGGTTGCTTGTTATCTGCCATGTTGATGTCCTCCGCTCGCTTGGCCCGCTCCCTCTAAAGCTGATTTCAAACGACTTTCAGAGTCGATTAAGAAATTGCCGCTCGTCACCACGCTTTCACCCTCCAGAACGCCCGACTTTATTTCTTGAAACTGATCTGACTTGACACCTAAAGTCACTTGACGCGGCTCAAAAACACCGTTGTCTTTTGTAACGAAAACAATATTCTTTTCTCCGGTTCGAAATACGGCTTCTTCTGGAACGACTAACACCTCTCCTAAGTCCATTTGTAAGCTCGCGTTGGCATACATCTCAGGCTTGAGAAGACCTTCCAGGTTATCTAAAACAGCGCGTACCCGAATCGTGCGCGTCATGGAATCAAGAACGGAATCTATGGACCGAATCACTCCTTGAAAGTTCTTTCCCGGAATCGCAGGAACTTCCGCTTGGATTTTGTCTCCCACTTTCACGAGGGGAATTTCATATTCGTAAATGGGGGCGTAAAGCCACACGTTTCCTCCCGCCTCAGAATAAAGAAGGGAACGGTCGGGCTTTCCTCGAACTTCTATTTCTTTGATTAAATTATCGCTCAAACCCAAGAGTTTCAGCTTGATCTTTGCTGAGTCCACCAACCGAGAAGCTTGTTCCTTGACTTCAGAAATTGTTCCCGTTTCTGCTTTCCTCAAAGCTTGGATCGCTTGAACATACTCTTCTTCGGCTTGGTAGAGTTCTGGATCATAAGCAATGCGACCCACTGTCCGAATGGTTTTAGTGATCGCCATCTTTTTCGCAAGGTCCGTTTTGATTCCAATCGTTTGCACCTTATCAGATGACAATTTCACATTCGCATAACCCTTTAAGGCAACAAAATCCTTCACAATCACTCCCAAATCTTCACCGCAGTGAGGACACTTACCAAGCTTTGCCAGTTCAGGAGTCATAGCAATCAGGCAACTGCCCATTTTACATTTGTGAAGAAGACAAATCTCGCCGGGCTTCATACTGACAAGTTCCTCAATGGTAAATTCACGCGGTGCGGCTTGCTTTTCATGCCCGGCATGACTTCCTTCTGCCGGCTTATCCGATTCTGCCTTGACCAATTTCATGTTGCAAATGGGGCAATCCCCCGGCCGGTCCGACGTGTATGACGGATGCATGGGGCAATAATAAAGCGCTTTTTTACTCGAGGCGTTCATCTGAGCAGGCTTAAAACCTAAAAATCCTGAACGGAGTGCTAAAAAACCGCCAACTAAGGCTGCGAAAATAAAAATGAAAATGAGTAACCGTTTCGTTTTATTCATGGCGTTCTCCTTCCAAATCGATTCCAGTCGCTCGGATTAAATCTGAATGACTCACAAGAGCAGTCGTCAGAAACCGAATATGGGCAAGTTTTGCGTTTAAATACACCCGCTCGCTATCCAGTAAGTTGAGAAAATCTGTTTTTCCTGATTCGTAACCCGCTTGGTCTGAAGTGAGTGCAAGTTTTGCTTGTGGAATCACCGCGGTATCATAGAGTTCTGCAATCTTCATTGCTGAATCATAACGATAGTAGGCATCCTTGACTTCATAAAAGGTCGTGTTTTTTGCGGCTTGAAGTTTCGCTCGATTCGCTTCCACCAATTTTTGGGCCTCTTGAATCTGAGGAATATTTTTATTAAACCAAAGAGGGATATTAATCCGTAGTGGAAACATCCATTGATCTTTTCCATCCATTTCATCCGTTGTACTTCCACCGCCCACTTGCGTATATTCAAACCCAACCGTTACATCGGGAATATTGGCCATCCAAGCCAGTTTCTTCCCGCGTTTTGCCTTAGACACCAAAGCCTCCATTTCCTTAATTTCCTGCCGATTCTTGACAGCCAAATTGACTAACTCAACTAAAGATTGAGGAAGAGCGGGTTTGACAGGCAACGTTGCTTTTCCAACCTCCGTCATCGGGTCTTGGTCCAAAAGGGCGTTGATTTTCGCCGCGATGCTTTCGCGTTCCTGCTGGAGCATGAATAATTTCTCAAGCGTCATAGAAACCTCCGCCTGAGCTTTGGCGACGTCCCGTTGAGTCCCTGTCAAATTGGAATACCGCGCCTGAGCTACATTCTCAAACTTCTTAAGGATTCCCTTAACCTCCTCAATCACTTCAAGCGAAGCATCGACAAAATAAAGCTCGTAATAAGACCGTTTCAATTCGTTCGTAATGTCTCGCTCGGCAGCTCGGTAACGCTCGAAAGCCGCTTTAGCTTCATCCTGCGCCTGCTTTCCCTTTTCCCAAAGTTTTGACGGAAATGGAATTTCTTGGGAAACCATGAAGCGCTGTTCCTCAGGACCTGTTCGTGTTTCCCTCATTCCACCCATCAAATCCATCCCTGCCATAGGATCAGGAAGTGAGGAATCAATCCAAACCCGTTTTTTGGCAGCGAGCCACTCAGCCTTGGCTGCGATCATATCCGGGTTACGTTCCCGCGCCACTTGGATCAATTGATCTAAGTGAATGAGACTTGGTTCTGTGCGTTGCTCGGTCGATAACTGATACACCCCCACCTCACCTGCCCAAGAAATGATGGGTAAAGTTAACATTGGCAACAAAATCAAAACACTAAGTTTTAAAAATCGGATCGATTGAAACATGAGTTCCTCCTTCTTTAAAGAAGTTCTTGAGAAGAAATACACCTTCTCAAACCAAATGGAAAGAGGAATTTTAGAGGCGGAGCGCTCGATTGGAAAGATAAAGGGGTACGTTATCAGAAAAGAAATCTAATAGAATCGCCCCAAAAACAACGGGGTGAAAACCCATAGTGGTTATTGTGAGCGAACGCAGTGAGCGAAACAATCCCATAGATTGCTTCGTCCGGTCCATCCGTCCGGCCGTCCTCGCAATAACATCCATTTGTAAACGGGGAGAAGCCGAAAGCTGTATCGCATCGGGACAGCAGCCCTGACTCTCATTGATATTTTTATTGGAAGCCAGGACAGTCCCAACTTCCAAGGAATTATTCATATGTGAGTTGGGACAGCAGTGATGACCTTGTTGAATCGAAACTTGATTAACGGCCGCTTGAGCCATAGGACAAAAACAGGAAGCGACCACTATGCCCCCGATCACAAGCGGCAAAATTAAAACTAAAATTGAAAGTTTCTTAAATTTTCTCATTTTTTACTTCCTAAATTGGGAAATCAATTCCATAATTTCGTCAAACTTCCGATCGCGCTCTTTTTCAGAACCTGATTTCACGGCATGGCTGACACAGCCATTCAAATGCCGCTTCAAAATTTGATCTTGAACTTTCTCAATTGCCCCTGTGATAGAACTCATCACACGCAGAATATCGACACAGTAACGGCCTTCTTCAATCATATTTTGAACGCCGCGCACTTGACCTTCAATGCGTTTCAGCCTCAATAATTCGTCTTGGTGTGAAGGAAAGTTTCCCATAGCCGAATGAAGTGTAGCATACCCCTGGGGGGTATGTCAAATGAAATCAAAAACAGTTTCATTGTCCTGTTTAAAACTGCCTTACTCCTTAAGCATCTTTTTCCTTAAATTTATTAATTGGCATTAACTCTTTTGCTCAAAATGAGTTATTACTGCTTTCATCGGCCGGGGTCTTGATTCATATAGAGACATCCTCGTATATTTTTAGCAAAGGCAGTAAAGGCGATTTGGATCTGGAAAGGGATGACCATCGTGTTCCAAATCAAGCAGTATCGGGAGAAGACCGCGGGTTTTACACTGGTGGAAACCACGATCGCAGTAGCGGTAATCAGCCTTTTGCTTGTCACCTCTTATCCGGCCTTTAGCCGAGCTAAAATTTCTGCCAATGAGGCGAGCGCCCAAAAAGGACTACTTACTTTCCGAGATGCTTTTGTCATGTTCCAAATCAGTGATCCGAACTTTAGTTACCCGGCCAATTTCAGTATTCTAGGCGACTTGGTTCAAGGATTCAGCTCTTCCAGTGATTCCTCAGTTACGGTAGAACGCCACGGCTATACCTATACGTTAAGCAATGTGACGCAAACAACTTATACCATTACTGCTCAACCTACTCAATCTGGTGTTACCGGAGAACGAACCTTCGTCATCGACCAAAATGGAGCTGTCAAATTAGTAGACGACTCTGTCACGGGAAATCTCGCCGATGATTGGAGTCGGTTAAGTCCAAGTGGTTTTAAACGTGGGTATGGTCATTCGGAATACGAACCACAAAAAGGTGTTTTTAAACTTTTTTGGAACTACACGAACTTTCTAGGTCAAGTGATCGACAATGTCATTATTGCAATCGAACGCACCCAATTCGGAGGGGCTGCTCTCGGTGCTAAACTCATTTCGGACGGAAAAATTTTAAAATCTGCTAAATCGGACGAAAAGGTAGATTATTATCATATCGGGCAGGTTGAGAAAGGCCAAAAAGTGGAGTTCGCCGAAGAACTCAGATGGGACAAACCCGTCAACGGTGGCTGGTGGTATGCTCGTTCGATTAATGCCTACGCGCAGAAAAAACCAAAATAAAGTAAAAAGGGACAGGCTACTTTTTTCGACTCAGTTGGAAAAGTAACCCGTCCCCTTTACGGTAGTTAAACTTTAAGAGGCTGTTGGCCTGGTTTCCACTCACAGCCAGTCAACTGGCCCGTTTGAAATGCTTGAAGCGTCCTCAGCGTCTCTTCCACGCTCCGCCCTACGGAAAGGTCGTTCACGACAGCGCTTCGGACCACTCCATTTGGGTCGAGAATGAACGTGCCGCGAAGCGCAATTCCCTTCTCAGGAAGCAACACGCCGAAACCTTCCGAAATCGCGTGATTCGTATCTCCGATCATAGGGAATTTTACCTCACCCAAACCGTGTTCCGTCCACGCCTTATGGGAGTAAACACTATCCGTGCTCACAGCAATCACCTCAGCACCTAGTTTCTTAAATTCTTCATAGTGATTGTTGAAGCCGCGGATTTCCGTTGGACAAACAAAGGTGAAATCAAGTGGATAGAAAAATACCACTAGCCACCTCCCCTTATAACGAGAAAGGTCGATATTCTCAAACTTTCCCGTTGGGAGCAAAGCTTGAGCTTCAAGCTTTGGAATTGAATCAGTCACTCGAATTGCCATAGTTTCCTCTCTTTCTAAAAGTGGGGCATTCTACCTCAAAGAAATAAAAATTTCAATCGCAAGTATGCTCCACAAAAAAGAGACTACCGAGCAAGCGCACTTTTCCGGTAAAGACCAATCCCAAAAACCACGATCGTAAGAAGACTCAGAACAAAAAGCCCGGTCTCAGGTTGGATCGTTACCTGTTGAACTACATTCTTCAGCAAACTTCCAAAGGGGCTGTCCTCCACCTTGGCGATAGAACTGGAAAACGCGCGTTCGGCAACCTGGGCCAGATAAAAAGTTCCCACCAAGGTATAACACGCACAAATCGCAGCCGCAGCGGACGAAACAATAAACACACTCCCTTTTTTCAAGACAGCCACCAAAAGATTGAGAATCGTAACGAGGTAAGCCAATGCCAAAGCAACCGGAACTAACAATCCTGCAATTAACTCGACCGATACTTTAGCGGGGGCTTTGGTTTGAGGGTCTTTGGGCAAAATTTCTTTGAGGAGATCAGTAAAATCATAATCGGTACTCAGTTTGCCAGCCCCCTTTTCCTCTTTCCCAGAAGGTAAGCTCTTCGGAATCACGCTCACAATATCCCGAACACTCCAACTCTTCTTGCCGAGGGCAGGAAGCGTCACGCTCATAATCGGTAGTGCATAAGTGACTAAAGTACCGACTAAAAAAACGTAAATGGCAATGGTGGTGATTTGACTTAAATTAAAACCTGGTTTTCCTTTGGCCATGTTTGTCTCCTTGTTATCAATTAAAGATCGACTCGAACTCCATTTGCCTTAAAGAAGAATTAAACGTTCACCTCCAGCTCGCCGTAAGCGCGCCGATAAGTGCTGAATGTTTTATCATCAAACAGAACGAAACGCGCCAGCCTAATTTCAGAGTGAGTCTTAAGATAATCGCTCACTGTTTTAACTGCGATGGGAGCAGCTTCTTCCACCGGATAACCATAAACCCCTGTACTGATAGAAGGAAACGCAATCGAACCAATTTTGTGTTCCGTGCAAAGCTCAAGGCACTTTCGGTAAGCACTGGTTAGAAGCTCTCGATCCTTAGGCTTACCCGAATAAACAGGGCCTACGGCATGAATCACGTACTTGGCCTTCAGCCTTCCTCCGCCCGTGATCACGGCGCTTCCTGTCGGACAACCCTGATATTTTTGTTTAAGTTCCTTCATCATGTCAGGGCCGCCCGCACGATGAATCGCACCATCTACTCCGCCGCCGCCTGCAAGACGGCTATTGGCTGCATTCGCAATCGCTTCCGTCTCTTGCTGAGTAATATCACCTTGAACAAATTCGATAGACAAACAAGCTCCTCAACGAAAAAATTCAGCGAACTCGCCGGAATGCTGTTCAATCCACTTTTGAGCGGCTTCTTCTTCAGACACGATGCGCCCCTCTTCTTCAGACAGGAGCTGACGGTATTCTTCAATCTGATGAAGCTGTTCAATCATTTTAACCTTAAACATACTGTCCGCTTTTGAAAAACAAATGCCAGTCCGATAAAGTTTGGATTGCCCATTACGGCTTGCGTGAACCACCCGCCCTTGCATCGTAAATACTTTGCTCCGAACCGGGAAGGTTAATTCCAGTAAAGTTCCTGTTTTAAAACGCTCAGTGGAGAAAAAAAGGAGGCCGCCCTCGGAAATATCTTTAATTTTATTAGATCGCCCGGCTTGGAGGGTAAGTGGCTCAGGCTCTTTCTGCTCGCCTAAGATGCGGCATTTGACAGGCAGTTCGACATTATGTCGGACAAATGATCTTCGCTCTTGCCAAACCATAATAATAGGGTATCAGAGGAACGCTCTTCAGTCAATGACTGGGGACGCTCCCTACTCTCAGTCCTTGAGAAGGGGGAGACCCTCCCTAAAATATTGGGATAGCTTGGTTTCGAACTGATCAATACCGGATTCAAGGGCCTGAACTTTCTGAGCCCAGTTTTCATCTGTTCCCGCCACCATCACATTAAGTCGATAGCCGGGAGTGTAAAAATAGATCCGATGAATTTGGGTATACCACACACCGGAATCAAGATATTTGCCCGTGACTTTTAAGGTTGCGAATGAACCTTTGATTTTTGTCTTAAAAGTGGAGCGAGTTCCCCAAGTCTTCTGAAAAAAAACATCGAATTCTTCACCCATTTTCTTAAGCTCATCGAGCAATTGATTCCGAGACAAGGTGAGCATCTTTTTCGAATCAAGCGGGATCTTCCACGCCATCACGGATAAATCAGAATCCTTTGATTGCCAGATTACAGCTCCTTCTGGAACGTTCTTCCCCACCGCAGGGGACAGCCGAGAAACGCCTTTGCCTACTTGAACAAATTCATAGAAATGAGACGGGAGCTCGAGTAAGGCAATTTCCGGCGGATTACTTTTGGATTTTGCTATGAGCTCTTCGAGGTTTTTGCTTTCTTGCTCCTCTTTTACTTTTCGTTCTTCAGCGGCCAGTTTTCGTTCGATTTCAGCACGCTTTGCCTTCTTCTTAACTTCACGCTCCGCCTGAAGGGTTAGAATATTTCCAGGCCGGAGTGCACTCTGAGAGGCGCAGCCTGAGAGGATGAACACGACTAAAAGCGAACTTACCGATAATCGATTCATATAAAATAACCTTGCATAGAATTTGTCATAGAACTCAACAGCCACTATAATACCAAAAATGAGCACCGAGATGAACACATCTAATGAGGTTTTTGATCTTGCCATTATTGGAGGGGGAATCGCCGGGGCAGCCATTGCGCGGGATGCCGCTCTCAGAGGCCTTTCCGTCATCCTGTTTGAGAAAAACACCTTTGGATCAGGCACGAGCAGCAAGAGCTCAAAATTGATCCACGGCGGGCTTCGCTATCTTGAATTGGCTTGGTTCGCGTTCAAAAAAGGAGAGTTTAAAGAAGCCTGGAAAAACGTTTGTTTTGTTTTATCGTCTCTGCGCGAAAGCGTCATCCTCGAAAGAATTGCCCCTGACCTTGTCAAGCCCATGCCTCTTTTAGTTCCCATTTACAAAAATGAAGGGCAACATATTTTCGCGGTATCTTTAGGTTCTTTCTTCTACGGCCTTTTGGCTATCGTCTTAGGAAATTCAAGATTTCCAAAACTTCTTTGGTCGAAACAATCGGTGCTTAAAGTATTGCCAAACCTAAACCCGAAAGATCTGGTAGGTGGAGTCATCATTTGGGATCATGTAACGAATGACCAATCTCTCGTCGAGGAAACCATGCGTTCTGCAGCACGCCACGGCGCTAAAACTTTCGAACACACATTCGTCAAAACTTATACTTACCATGCTGAAGATCAAGTGTACGCACTCGCTGTTGAGGGAGATGGAAAGACGGAATTGTTTCAAGCGCGCAAAGTGGTGAACGCGAGTGGCCCTTGGGTTGATAAGGTACGAAGCCAAGCCGACGAAAAAAAAGGAAACCTAATCGTTCCCGTAGCCGGTTCGCACATTACGCTCCAGAAATTTGTCAATCATTCGGTCATCTTAAGGGCACAGGACAAACGGGTTTTCTTTGTCATTAACGTCGGAGATGTTTCACGCGTGGGAACAACGGAACGAATTTACTCAGACCCCGATACGCTAGAACCGCTGGAAGAAGAAATCGAATACTTACTGGGAGCACTTGAACGATATTTCCCGGCGCAGAAATTCGCAGCAGAAGATATTTTAAGCAAAGATGCCGGCATCCGGCCGCTGGCCAAACCCAAAGGCAAGGTAGATCCGCATGGAATCTCTCGAGAACACGAAATTCACATTGGACCAACAGGCGTCATGCACATCTTGGGAGTCAAGCTTACGGATCACCGACGTGCCGCAGAAGACATCATGAATAGGATCTCAAGAGAAATAAAGCGAGAGAAACCCAGCGTAAAACTTAAAACCTCAACCCACCAAATTCCCCTTAAAAACTAAGAATTGAGAAGTTCATTTACCTTCGTCATCACTTGGAAAGCGTCCGCAACGTAGAGGACATCGGTCTTGCCTTGAGCCCAACCGCAATTGGGATCTAGATTCACAGCGCGGCGTTCGTTAATGAAGCGCCACCCCACCACGTGGGGTTCTTCTCCGTGACAGCACGTTGAAAGTCCTTTGGGATGCCGAGGGGTTGAGCCTGTCTGCCCCACTTGGTTCAAATGGCTCATAAAACCCAATACGGGCTCACCTTCACTCGACTGATCCACAAGGGATTTACTGCTTCCGAGCGAGGCTTGTGTTTTGGATAGAAATCCGAGAATAATGGCTTCAGCTTCTTTCGGATGCGTTTTCCCATCCCCTTGTTTCTTGGTCCATCCTGCACCCGCCACAAAAAGAAGTTTGGCATCAGGCCGAATGGTTTGAGTGGAAGAAGAAGGCGATTCAAATCCAAGAACTTCCGTTTTGTTGGCTGAATCTGAAAGATCAACCTTTAATATTTCCATTGGAATCGATGCACCCTTTCCTTCCCAAGTAGGAAAAATTCCGGAATCTACCAGCAAAAACCAAGGCCTCACAGCCCTTGAAAAAGTAGAGACGAGTCGCTGGCGATAATACCAGCGTTGAATTTCCAATTTGCCTCCCGTAACTTTAATCCCGCTTACATGAGTATCAATTCTTCCGTTCAAGCGGACTGCAGCGCCGGGAAGGACTCGTGCAAACCGAGACGTCGCCGGAACAAGAATAACCGTCGCATTCGCCTTTCGTACCAAAGCCTCCACGGCGAGAATGTCGGAACTGTATCTGGAATGCGAAAATTCTTCTCCTTGAACACCAAACATTTTTGAAGCGCCCGAGCCTCGAACTTGAGCTTCCGCTTTCTTCAGATCTCCTCCCACCAAACCAATGACGAAGCTCGTAGACAAATTCTTTGAAATTTCTCCGGCGGCCGTCAAAGTTTCAAGCGCAACTCGTGGAAGCGTTCCGTCATGTTGAACATGAGCCAGATAAAGAACTGTTTCCATGAAGCCCACTAACCCTTAATCCATTCGACAATTTCCCGCGCAATCTGATCTACGGGAACATCCTTTACAACCCGAGTTTTCCGAAGTTGTTTCGGAACTTCAACATTGGAGAAAGAAATATCGTTTGTGCTAATTTGAACGGGCTGGGCCTTCTGAAGCGCAGGCATAATGGTGCGCATGTTCATCATGCCGACCTGCGGGTTATTGGGAGGCTCGGGCAAATTTCCAGTGGCCCAGGCAAAAACTGCGGGTGCGCCCGCGCAACGCGAAATTTGATATTGTCCGCCTTCAATCCGCTCTAAAATCTTAAGCGAACCATCGCCTTGAACTTCAAGTTTATCCACCGCAAGGAATTGATTCGAAATTCCAAGCCGCTCCCCCACCATTTGGACGGTCACGCCCGCATCGCGGGAAGCCGAAGCGCAGCCACCGAAGAGAAGCAGTTTGGTTTTATCCAGCCCCGGAATTTTCTCGATCGCGGAAGCAAGTGCCTGCGCTACTTCAAATGCGTCCACAAATCCGCTGGCCGGCCCGTCCAATACCACAAGCTCAAACGGCGCTTTTTGCGCAATCGTCATCATCAGCTGTTGAAGTTTCGCCTTAGGACCGAGGCTCACGAGCCACACTTTACTTCCTGAATTATTTTTCGCCAGATGGGCTGCCTCATAAAGCGCATGACCCGCCCAAGGGTCTAAAATAACGGGAAGCATCGCTTCATTCTTCAACGCAGGCCCTTGAGGTCCTTGAATGGGCTCTAAAGTTTGGAGTGGATCTGGAACTAAACTTCCGCAGACAACAATATGAAACCCTGAACTCATGAAATAATCTCCTCGTTGAATTTAATTAACCGCAGAATGCAGCCCGCCCGCTCCTGCACGGAATTCAATATTGCCGTGCTCGGAATCTCCTTCGCGCGCTCGAGCACAATTCCAAATACAAGCGCCACAAAATACACATTTCTCTCGGTCAAAATTGGGAACACCACCTTTTTCAGATGCCGTAATCGCTTGCCCGGAGCAAACTTCCACGCACAG
>JACOVU010000005.1 GCA_016177155.1 Candidatus Omnitrophota bacterium
GCAGTGCTCCGAGCAAGGCCTAGTTGATGCCTTAAACGCTCAACCTGAGCAAGAGTCTCGCTCGGCAAACTGATGGCTATTTTAGTAGTCTTTGCCTCCATGAGTCACCTTTTGGTATTACTTTATTCATACTGAAGTATACCTATTAGTATTACTAAAATCAAGGGAATAAACCTGCCCACGAAGTATGGGTAGTATTCTATTAGAAATAGGCCAAGTCTTAAATCAGAAAATTAGGGGGGAGCTGAATTAGGCCGACCGGCCAATCGCAAGAATGGCTGTCCGCTCTTCCCAAGCTTGAATGAGAGTTGAGAAATTGACGTCGGCAAGGAGATGCTGCTTCGCGGAGATGATCTGGCCCTTTGATCCGAGATCTTCAAGAAGTCTCAAGGCCTCTGGACCTAATCCTCTCCTAAATGCAAGGTTGGATAACCTTCTAAGGAGTTCGGCCTGCACGCCAGGATGCGGATCAACGTCGTCATGGATAAGCCACTTGGCAGGAACAGCATCTGAAATCTTTTCGAGGAGCTCCGCTGCTCTACTTGAGATCGTAATTCGGTCAAAGAAATCGGTTGCGAGAGTACCTCTCTTAGAAGTTACGGATCCTTGTACCTCGTGAATGACGCGCTGAACTCCAGTAACGAGTTTCTTCTCTGAAACCAAGTTTATCCTGAATCTGGTCGCCACATCGGGGAATTGATCCTGGAAGGCTTGATTAAGTCCTTCGGTCGTAGGTGTATCACCACTCAAAACAATTTCGCGAATATAAAGTTTAGGATTCCTACGGAGGTCTTCGGCAATGCCGATGAAATAATCCTGAGCATCAGGAATACTTCTCTCCAGAATAATATTGAGTCCACTCTCTGAATGACGATCGCTCCGACGCGCCGCTTGGAAGAGAACGTCTCTTAATGTTTCTCTGAGTTCAGAACGTATCAGTTCTCCTGGCAGAACTCTCCTTGTCATCCTCTGTGAAGTCCCCCAAACCACTCCCCACGACCTTCCTTCTCCTAGCGTATCTTCAATCGCTATACGAAGCTCCCTCTTTTCTGCCCGCACTTCGGCGCGGCGGAGGCCCATTAGCTTTTCTAATTCGTTGAAATATCGCTGGTTGGCTGCAATTTCTTCCTTCAATTCGTCTCTCACGATCGGATTTGGTTCTCTGCTATATCGATCTCGGAGAGGTTGTAACACTCGATTCTTTAATGGTAGAACGTCTTTCAGCAGCTGAGAATAGAGCTGTGCATCAACTGGTTCAGCGTGGCTACTTCGATCTTGAAGACGAAGCAAAGCCGTCCTTGCCGCAGTGCTATTTTCGACTATCTCCACACCCAGTAGCTCCTCAATCACCTCGTTGACTCCAAGCTCCTGGATCTCAGCTGCTGTTTCCTCGTCTTCTATCCGCACTTCGGAGCGGTGGATAACAGTTATTCCTGCTTCCTTGAGGGCAGCTTCGAACTGATTCAAGAGCTCTAAAGTATTAAATTGGGAAGGCCGTTCTGATCCAATGGCAGGACTTTCCCATTGAACGATAAAACTTTTGCCTCCATAGAAAATATTGGCGGATTCGTAGGAACTATCTTCCAGACCAATGTCAGGAAGGTCGGTCTGCAACCAATTATCCAACCAATTATGAGTCAATATCCCTAAAAGGCCTGTAGGTTCTACTGGGTGGCCATTCACTTCAATCCGTCCAACTTGGATAGATCTCCTTCCCAAAAATCCGGGAACTTTAGAATGTTTGAGCTTATCTTTAAGGGGATCCGGCAAAGCGGTTTGCAAAGCTTTGAAAAAATTTTCGTTATCTTCTACTCTATATCTTGATTCAATTACATTACTGTTTGTGAGGAATTTCACTTCAAACATATGCTTGCCCCTTACAAAAATTCTTCCTAAAGCTCGGAAGGTTTTTGGATCCAGATTGAGGGCATCATTAATGGCCTTCGCAAATTTCTCAGGTTCAGCTTTCCATGCGGGCGAAATTGTAATGCTCAACTCCTTTCCGTTAACGATGATCTCTCCTGGCTTGCTTCCCGGTGTAAGTTCGACTGTCCGTAATTCGGAGCGGCGGAATTTGTCATACTTATCTAAATCCCATCTGGTTTTAGGTTGGTTTCCTAGATCCATAGAAGAGCTTCCAACCTTTATTTCGTGATCTTTAAAGCGTTGAAGCAAGGATTTAAGTTGCCTCGTTGCTTGTTGAATCTGACTTAATTGATGAGGTTTTTGAATGGCTTGTCCATGAATCGTTTCTGCTCTTTCGACAAATCCATCGGCCCATGCAATTTTTCCTTTTCCGTAATCTTGAGCGATAGCTTGCCTAAAAGTTGTAATCTGCGATAAAGCCTGATCGAGCTGGGCGAGAGCTTCAGAAATGTTTTTTGACTGCGTATCGTCCGCGCGCGCTTCGGAGCGGAGGGGACTGATTGTGATTTCACCGGTCTGGTGGTCGAACATTACAGTGGCCGGGAAGGGCTTCAGACCATCCGATGAATTAAATTGCGCCTTTTCCCCCAAATTCCGGATGAAACCATATAGACCGCCCACAACACCGTTCATTCCTTTAAAAGATGTCAGATCAAGGGCGGAAACTTTCCCGGTCCTTTTCTCGTAGAACACAATACTGGTGAAACCATCGATAAGCCGCGTTGCCTCTTTAGGCTTCGTTGCAAAAACAAGATAAACTGCTCCAACGTTTTTGACCGAAAGAAATTGCGCTGCGTCAAGAAGTCGTTCAAGCGATTTCCTAGTTTTGGCATTATGAACAAGTGGAACACTCCATTGATTGAGACCGCGCTCGGTTACACCAATTAATTTCCGAAGAGCTGTATCTGCTTTTAGTGGAAATTCTTTCATCCGCGCTTCGGAGCGGCGGAGGATGAGACCGATTTTCTGACCATAAACTGGAGTCCCATTAACCCTCATGAAACCAGCTCTTTGGGTGAATGTCGCTTTCCGCGGATCAATTGGGTAGGCAGCATTAAAATCTTCATAAATCATGGGAAGTGGGACTATTCCAAGTGCTCGCGATTCATTCACAACTTTACCCAACAAAGCGTTGTCGATTCCTTGTGGGTCAATCCAAAAGAGATGTTGTTCTAGTTCATCATACCCGTATGAAGATTTTGCTGGATTGGTGAGTATGAAGAAAATTGGAACTTTGGAGTTATCTCTAGCAAGCCAATAAACAAGTCTTCCGCGAGAATCCCGAGACAATTCGATACCTAACGATTTAAAACTCTCGGAAAATGGTGTGATGTCTAATTCAATCACTTCATATCTGGCTGGGCTCGAATTCAATGGAGGCGAATTGGTTAGGATTCGAGAAATTCCAATAGCATTTATTATCACCTCATTCCGCACCTCAGCGCGACCGTATGGAGTACCCTGAAGGATCCAATCGAGTTGCTGCTGAACATCACCGGTCCGAACGTTCGCAGGAACAGAATCTCCTTTCAAGGTAAATATGATTTGTTCCTCGTTCAAAGCTCGGACTTCAAACCCATCAAGTCCAGCCAATTTTCTGCGTAGAACATCCTGAATAAGGAAAGCGTCCCCATTCATGTTCGTACCGTCCCACAACGTCACTTGACCCCGCGCATCGGAGCGGGAAATTAAGTTTCGAGTTCCAAGTTTAAAGTTTGAAGTTAATCCGATTGGACCACTTTGAACCAACTTGAAACTTGAAACTCCAAACTCGGAACTATCTTCTATCCGC
>JACOVU010000046.1 GCA_016177155.1 Candidatus Omnitrophota bacterium
GTATTGCAATACGCCCCTACTTTTTTAATTTTTAATTCCCCTTTAAACCTGAATGTCTTATAATGCTCGATTATTTCGGAGGTTCACTTGCGTTTAATGTTCCTGTGTTTAAGGAACGAAAGAAAAAGACCGTTCAAAGAATAATCATTAGACCGATAATTCATTTTCATAAGTCATTCACGGGCCGGTGGTTCGACAGGCTCACCACTGCCCTGAGCGTAAGTCGAAGGGCCGGTAGTTCAGTTGGGAGAACGCCACAATGGCATTGTGGAGGTCGCGAGTTCGATCCTCGCCCGGTCCACCATCTCGCCGAGGTGGCGGAACTGGCAGACGCGCTGGACTCAAAATCCAGTGATCGCAAGATCATAAGGGTTCGACCCCCTTCCTCGGCATAATACAAATAGTTCCGCCGACGGAACTGGCAGCACTTGCCTACAAATATTAATTAAAAGAACTATTTATGGATTCGGCAAGTGCAGTCCTGGCCTTCCCATAAAATAATTTATTGTAGGCCAGGGCAGACGCGCTGGACTCAAAATCCAGTGATCGCAAGATCATAAGGGTTCGACCCCCTTCCTCGGCATTCTTCTTCGCTGTGTCCTTGACGGTGCAGCTCCGAAGGAATCACCGAACGTTCCTGCGAAGCCATGCCGAAAAGGACATGGCGAAGCAGAACCTTCACAACAAGATATTGTGGTTGATTCTCAAAAAACCCTATCTATATTGTTTGAAACACAACAAGGGGGAAGATTGCGTCGCTTTGATTCAAGTTCATCTGGGAGTGGCCGATACCTTGTTACGTAACCAGGAGCGAACGGTGGAAAAACCATTTTATACATGTTCTGCATGTCAATGGACAGGCGATGAGGAAAAATTCTCCACAAAAATTCTTTCCATTATGTACCGACCCAAGCACGATAATATCCAAGCCTTTAAACAAATCAAATGTCCCAAATGCCGTTCACTTGTCACGATCGTCTTTGAAACTTTAGACGGTACACTCGCAAAGTAAGCTTCCGAATTCGAATTAATCAAACAAGGCAACTACGGCGACGGCAAAGTCGCGCTCGTGCGCAAGCGTCAGTTCAAAAGTGGCACGGGAAGAAATCCCCAACTTCTTCCGCGCTTGAGTAGTCAACTGGATCGAGGGAGCGCCTCGGAAATTGCGTGTGACCTCAATATCCTTGAATGAAAATCGGCCGCGGCCGCCTTTCTTCGCTTTGATCACCGCCTCTTTGGCCGCAAAACGGGCAGCATAATTCTCATACTTATTCCGTTTGGTTTCACAGTAAGCTTGTTCCGAGGAAGTGAAAATTCGATCTAGAAAATGCTTTCCCCGGCGTTCGATCACTTCGCGCATTCTTCGGACGCTTACGATATCGATTCCAAGTTTGAACGGAACGCTCATCCCACCACCTGCTTTACTAGAGCGCACTCGATCTTGAAACTGCGCTCTTGTATTTCCGAAAGAAATTCTGCCCCGTACGGGGCAGAAAAGCAGGTGGTTGGGATCATCAAGTTAGGCTTGGAGGAAATAAACCGCAAGAAGGAGGATGAAAGCGGAAAGCAAAATATAAATGCTATAAAAACTCCAGAAATCCTTCAGCCGATCAAACCAGCTCCGTTCGATTTGGTCGGGCAAGCGGAACTTTCGGCCGCTTCTGAGTGCCACCACTTCGTCTTTCCGGTAACGAACAAACGCGCCCCCAATCTTATAAGCAGTTAGTTTACCGCGCTGAACCAACTGACCTAAAGCTGGGGAATCTACTTTGAGGTAGGATCTTACCTCTTCTTCTGTGAGTAAACCATCACTCATGGAATGACTGCCTGACTAACGATTGGAAATAAATACGTTATCGCTTCACTTTCTCATCTTGAAGCCACTTTTCAATGGCCACTCGATTGAACTTCCATTCACCGTTGTGAAACTCGGCGGGAATCTTTTTTTGACTTGCCCAATCTTCGACCACCTTCGCTTCGACCTCAAGGAACTGAGCTACCTCGCGAAGAGAAAGAGATTTTCCAAAACCTTCTTCAGCACCCTTCACATTGAGCATGTTCAACTGACCATCCAATACCGCACCCTCTGCAACGCTCAAGAGAGGTGTTCTGACGTTGCCTTGTACAACAGCGGGAGGAATCAAGGAAATGCTCTCGCTCGCCCCAAGATTGCCCGTTACTTTTCCTGCAATCACGATCCGATCGCCTTGAATATCGGCTCGAACATTGGCGTTCTCGCCAATGGTGAGACTGCCACAGGTTTCCAACTTCCCTTCGAAACTACCGTTGATTCTGAGATTGACGGGATCTTTGAAAATGATCGTCCCTTGCATTCGTGCATCAACATCTAAAATCTTATCGTCGATCTTCTCTTTTTTGGCCATTCATCCCTCCTCCTTCTCAAAACTTCTAATCCGTATGATAGAGTAACCTTGTCTGAGTGTCAATCCTCTAAGTAGGGCGGAGTTCATAATGAGAAGATTGGGAAACCAGCGCAAGACCAATGCCTGCCAAAAGATACCCGCCCACCACATCGCTCAGCCAGTGATCACCCAAGTAAACTCGGCTCACGCCAATTCCTAAAGCCGTCAAAAAGATAATCCCTTTCTGAAGCCAGATATTTCCGTGAGGCAGAATATATTTTTGATTGAGCCGCTGATACCACACACCCAGGAGAAAAACACTCCTGAAGGTGTGTCCACTTGGAAACGAATAAGGCGTTTTGATGGATAAAAGTCCCAGATGAATGGGATTTCGATCAAATTCAAGTGGCGGGCTGGTGTAGATCACGACATACTTCCAAAGGTATTCAACGCCGCTTAATGCCATAAAAAAGAAGAGGTAAAGAAAAACGCCTGGCCATTCATATTTCCGGTACAGGTACCACGAAACCATGAGGAGGGCAAAGCAACTGAACTCAACAGAACCGAGCAAAGTAAAAAGATACATCCCATAGTCCAGTTCGCGAAAAGCAAATGCTTGGATGGTGTGGGTTACGGCCAAATCAACAGGACGCGTAATTTGCTTGGCCACCAAAATGGTAAGGATGGAAAAGGCGGTCAATAAAAGAAAAAGAAGGGATGACTTTTCCTTAGGATTCGTCATGAGGGTGCACATCCGCTCCAAAACGGGAAAATTCTAAAAGATGTGAAAGCGTTTTTAAATTCGCCATTCGGTCGAGATAAACATTTCCCTGCAAATGATCCCACTCATGCTGAATCACCCGCGCAAAAAACCCCTCCACTTCAAGCTTGAGCAGTTTCCCCGTTCGATCGAATGTCTCACACACGAGCGCATCATTTCGTGGCACAACGCCTCGCAAATCAGGAATACTGAGACATCCTTCCCAACCTTCCACAATTTTCTTCGAACGGGAAGTGATTCGAGGATTGATCAAAATGGTTAGCGGCACTTTCGGCATGTCAGGGTAACGCGGGTTTTGATTGACTTCAATGACCGCAATTTGCTTGGAGACATGAATTTGGGGGGCGGCAAGCCCGACTCCATCATATTCGTACATCGTTTCAATCATGTTGTCGATCAAAGTTTGAATTTCGGGCGAGCGAATTTCTTCAGGGGTAAGCGTTACAGCTTGGTTTCGAATAACGGGATGACCCAAACGTGCTACTTTAAGAATGGCCATAACCCATTAGGACTCGAAAAATTCCTTCTGAAGGGGGGCTTTTTTGTGCATGGCCCGTTCGACCGATTTAAAAGAAACGCGCTCCTTCCGATGGTTCTTGTCAATCCAGCGGAAGAGTTCATCTTTTTTGAAACGGACACACTTCCCCAATTTGACGTGCGGAATAAGGCCTAAATGAACCCATTGGTAAACGGTGGAAGGTTTTACTTCAATCAATTCACTCACTTGTTTTGCAGTCATCAGCCGTTCCATAAGATACACCACGTCGTCATTGCGAGGACGGCCAACGGATGAACCGGACGAAGCAATGACGTCCTTTTACAACATTATTTTATCCTAAAAAAATCACTTTGAGAATGATTAAAAAGAGAACCAAATTGATCGCATGAGTTGTAAAACAAAGAGGACAAGAGATCTTGGTCACGAACATAAGACTATACGTTAAGTAAAGAGACCTAAGAACTGCAAGGAGTGTCAAAGTCAAAGCAATGATCGCCGGAAGTGGGACAAATAAATTGAGAAGTAAGTAAGCGTACACTCCAATTCCAAAGGCAGAATTTGGAATTCCGAAGAGCGTTGCCCGAGGCGTGTCAAGGATAGCCACGCAGGTTTCTTCCTTAAGCCGACACACTTTGGGAATCCAAAATACATCGGGGGCAAACCACTTATAAAACACCCCAGTAAAATAAATCGAAATCCAAAGCCCGATACAACACAAAACAAATACCAAAAACCCGATCATTGAAGAACCCTGGTTAACTGCCTTTGAGCTTCCTCAAAAACCTCCTCGGCTGAAATGTGAGACATGCAAGGGTGTCCCAGCACGTTGCAATATTTGAGATGACAAGGAGAACATGGAACGGCATGTTTCAAAACCTGGGCGTCTTTTGCCCAAACGCCCCACTGATCATATTCATTTGTACCGCTCGCGATGACGACGATCGGAATGTCAAGTGTCTGAGCGAGGTGAGAAGGTCCAGAATCATTCCCAATGAACAAATGGCAATGACTTAAGAGGGCAACCATTTGGCGAAGTGAACATTTCCCTACTAAATTAATGACTCGCGCCGAGTGGGCAAAATGTTCTGCCAGTTGGCGTGCCTTTGAAACTCCAAAAATCAAAATCGTATCCCGAGACTCTCTTAGAAAGCGGTGAATCAAGACGACAAACTTCTCCTCTTCCCATTCTTTAGACGGGTAACCCGCCTCAGGATGAATCGCAATCAGTTTTGTTCCGCTCCTTGCCCCCAAATTTTTAAGTGTTTGAAGCGCTTCCCCTATTTCCGCCTCACCTAAGAAAATCTTGGGAACTAAATCCGTTTTAGTGAACACTTCTTCGGTCACCAGTTTTGCATTCAGTTCCACTTGATGGAGCGCCGTGTCATAAACACCCGTTCGATCCAGGAGGCCCGAGCCGCCCGCAATCCCATATGCAATTCGGTATCGAACGCCTGCTAGCGCCATCAAAACGATGTTTCGTAAATCTCCGCGAAGGTCAAAACCCAAGTCAAAAGCTTTCTTCCTTAAATTCCAAACGAGTTTCACAAATTCAAAAGGATTGAAGAAAATGCCGCGCGCAAACCAATTGGAGCGAAAGACAATGATCTCATCCACATTTGGGTTTTGGGCGAGAATCGCTTCTCCTTCCTTCCCCGTCAGGAGAGAAAGCCTCGCATTGGGATATTGTTTTTTCAAAATGGAAATGGCGGGAAGAGAGCATGTTAAATCACCAATGTGATCAAGCCTCACCACGAGGATATTTTGGATGCTTGAGGGAAATGGCTTGGCTTTTGCCTGCTTCGAAAAGAGATCGAAAATCCAATCGAAGAAGCGCACAACCTGCCACCTCCAACTTCTCTTGAATGGATAACGGACTTGATCCATGCTGATTATATTTTCACTTTGGTAAGAGCCTGCGCTTCAAGAATGCGTGACCAGAACCGGATTTGAGGTAGCGTTCGAAAGAAACGGCTAATTTCTTATCAGAGAAAGCAACATATGTGGTCATTTGCCAGGGTTTATAACGGTTGCTGTAAACTCCCATTTTCCCCTGATCGTGTTCGGTTAACCGACGTTTCAGATTGTTTGTACAGCCGACGTAAGAAAATTTTGCATCGGCAGTACTTGTAAGAACGTAAACGAAATACATAGCGCCTCGCTAAAGTGGTTAAATTTAAATGTTCTGCTTCGCCTTTGCGCATGCGCTACGAAGCCGCGCCGGTAAGGACGCGGCGAAGTAGCGTCCCTAAGAGGTCTTGGAACCGGGATCCTCTCAGAGACAATGGCTGACATTATAATAGAATCCTTATAGCTTATCTATCAAATGCGATTGAACCAGTGGGGCCCCTTTTGGCCAATTCTGAGGAGCCTTAGGATGTCAAAATGAAGGCAAATTTACAGCATTTTTCTTCTAAAACTTAAATCGGATGAATTAAAATAGAATTTCTAATTTA
>JACOVU010000050.1 GCA_016177155.1 Candidatus Omnitrophota bacterium
ATACTTATCTGCGCGGAACAAATTTTGAAGCCCAGGAAATTGGATTTAAAAATCATTTCGAACTTAATTTGGACGATTTAAAAAAGAAGCTTTCGAATGAAATTGCTTGCGTTGTCGTTTCCAATCCTAATTTCTTTGGCCTCGTTGAAGATTTAAAAGAAGTGGAATCACTCGTTCGTCAAAATGGATCGCTTTTGATTTTGGTAGGCCATCCACTTTCTTTTGGATTTTATAAGACCCCAAAAGAGTGGGGGGCTGATATTGCTTGCGGGGAAGGCCAACCGCTTGGGATTCCCATTAGTTTTGGAGGGCCGTGGCTGGGTTATATTGCCACCACACGCTCGCTCATGCGGAGAATTCCAGGCAGGCTCGTCGGTTTGACCCAAGATTCGCAAGGAAGGCGCGCGTTTTGCCTGACCCTTCAAGCGCGGGAGCAGCACATTCGCCGCGAGCGGGCGAGCTCTAACATTTGCACCAACCAAGCCCTTTGTGCGATCGCTGCCTGTGTTTATCTGGCCAGTCTTGGAAAGATGGGAATTCGACGCATCGCAGAGCTCAATATGGAAAATGCAAATTACTTGAGAAGCGCTTTGAGTAGTTTTAAGGAATTAGAAGTTCTGACTCAAGGGCCAATTTTTAATGAATTTGCCGTCCGCTCGAGAAAAACAATTGAAAAGATAAATGAAGAACTCTTGAAAAAAGGAATTGTAGGCGGGTTTGCCTTGGAACGTTATTATCCCGAACTCAAAAATCAAATGCTTCTTTGTGCCACTGAGACAAAATCGAAAGATGATTTGGATCAGTTGGTTCGAGCTTTTAAGGAAATGTTCAAATGACCACTGATCCAGCCCCCCACCCTACCTCCCCCACTTGTGGGGGGAGGAGAGGAGGGGGGGTAAGTGAAGGCCAGCTTCTTTTCGAAAAGAGTAAAAGTGGAAAGGAAGGTGCATTTCTGCCCGAGCGAAAATTTCCAAAAGAGAATTTTGCCGATTCTATTCCCACTTCGCTTCAACGGAAATTGTCGGCTGAGCTTCCCGAAGTAACAGAACCTGAACTCATTCGCCATTTCGTTAATTTGTCTAAAAAGAATTTCGCGGTCGACACTCATTTTTATCCGCTCGGAAGTTGTACCATGAAATACAACCCAAAAATTCATGAGGACGTCGCTTCCTTAGACGGCTTTGCCTACCTTCATCCTCTTCAACCAGAAGAAGCTTCGCAGGGAATTCTCCGAATCTTCTATGAACTTGGGCGTTCACTTGCGGAATTGACAGGCATGTATGAATTTACCCTTCAGCCTGCAGCAGGAGCCCATGGGGAGCTTTGCGGGATGATGATGACACGCGCTTATCATGAAAGTCGTGGAGAAGGGAAGCGCAATCTTGTTCTTGTCCCCGATTCAAGCCACGGGACAAATCCTGCTTCCGCCGCGCAGTATGGTTATCAAGTGGTTCAAATTCCCTCAGATGCAAAGGGTCGCGTGGATTTGAAAGCGTTGGAGCAAGTGATGAGTGATCGAGTGGCTTGCCTCATGCTGACGAATCCGAATACGCTTGGCCTGTTTGAAACAGACATTTTGAAAATTCGGGAAGCGGTTCATAAAAAAGGTGCGCTCCTTTACTACGACGGTGCGAATCTCAATGCGCTTTTGGGTGCGGTGAGACCCGGCGATATGGGATTTGATATTGTCCATCTCAATCTTCACAAGACGTTCACCACCCCGCACGGTGGTGGCGGTCCAGGAGCAGGCCCTGTGGGGGTTTCGAAAGCCTTAGCTCCATTTTTGCCTGTTCCCGTGGTGGTGAAGAAAGGGGAGCGTTACACTTTTGATTACGATCGCCCCACCTCGATTGGAAAACTGAGGTCGTTTTACGGAAATACGGGGATTTTGATTCGTGCCTATGTATACATTCGAATGCTGGGGCTTGAAGGCCTTAAACGGGTGAGCCACGATGCGGTACTCAATGCGAATTACTTGAGGAAAAAGTTAAGCGGTGCTTATCCCAACCCTCACAATGAATTTTGTATGCACGAATTTGTACTTTCGGCGACCCATTTGGAATCCAAAGGTATTCATGCAGGCGACATCGGCAAACGACTTTTGGATTACGGAATTCATGCACCGACCGTTCATTTTCCTTTGGTCGTTCCGGAAGCTTTGATGATTGAACCCACGGAAACTGAATCTAAAGAGACCCTCGATCATTTTGTAGAGGTGATGCTTAAGATTTTGAAGGAAGCCGAGGAAACGCCTGAGGTCGTCAGGAACGCGCCGCACACCCTGCCGATTGGAAAACCAGATGAAGTTCAAGCGGCCCGAAAACCCATCTTAAGTTTCCACGATCTTAAAGGAGATCAGGCTCAGGCGACACCATAAATTTATGAATGGCGTTCCGCATTTTCTCTATTTAATTTTAGATGAGGCTCATGGCGGCAAATGGAATATGGCTGTTGATGAGCGTCTCCTCAGAAGTCAAATCCAGGCAAAGGATCTGAGCGTTATCCTAAGGTTTTACCGATTTGATGCACCTGTTATGACGGTCGGATATGGGATTTGGCGTAACCTTGTTACAGTACCAGGTACGGCCGTGCCAGGTTCACAGAACCCGGCACGTAACGTACCTGGTACTGTTATGATTCGCCGATTGACGGGCGGGGGAATTGTTCGTCACAATGGAACAGATCTGACTTATTCGCTGGTTGCTTCTATGGAGCAATATCCGATCATTCGAAAGGCGAGAGAAAGTTACCAAGTGATTCACGAGGCCTTGAAAAAAGCGTTGGAATGTTTTGGGGTTCAAACGGAATTGTTCCAGGCAGATTGCCAAAAAAGGGGACAGGTACATCAAGCGGACAGTGTACCTGTCCCCTGTTCTTCTCTCAATAAGAACCTTTATTGTTTTGAATCTCCTGTTTGTTTTGACGTGATGCTCGGAGGGAAAAAAATCGCAGGGGCGGGTCAGAAAAGAAGTTTTGGTTATTTGCTTCAACAGGGTTCAATTGTATGGGACGCGTTAATTCAAAATCAGCCCGATCTTTCCGAAATCAATTTTTGCAAGCGTTTTGCGTATGAACTTTCCCAGCTTTTTCGCTTGCCCATCAAAGAAACGCCTTTTCATGCTGAAGAATTGAAGGAAGTGGAAAGCTTTGTTTGATGGATACGCCTGAAGACATTCTTGAAAAAATACAGAAGCTCATCGATCAAAATCCCCAGTATAAATTTGAAGCGTATAGTTTTATTCTGGCGGCGCTCCACTTTACCATGTCATCCATGAAAGAACCGCGACACATTACGGGCGAGGAATTTTGTGACGGGATCAGACGTTATGCGATTGACCAATTTGGGCCGCTTGCAAAAACGGTTTTAGAACATTGGGGAATCAAAGAGACGCTTGATTTTGGGAAGATCGTTTTTGCGCTTGTAGACATTGGACTGATGAGAAAAACCAAAGAAGATTCCCTCGATGATTTTAAGCATGTTTACGATTTCAAGGAAGCTTTTCACAGCAAAGTTGTTTTCGAATCATGAAGACGAACATCCAAAATATTCTCGTTGATTTAAATCCAGAACAGGAAAAAGCGGTGACTGCGCCCGAAGGTGCACTTCTCGTGATCGCAGGAGCAGGAAGCGGAAAAACAAGAATTCTCACACGCCGAATTGCCTATTTGATCTCGCAAGGCGTTCCCTCGTTTAACATTCTCGGCGTTACTTTTACCAATAAAGCCGCAGAAGAAATGCGGTTTCGTGTCGAGAAACTTGTTCGCCAGGAGGTGTGGATTTCAACTTTTCATTCGACTTGTCTTCGGATTCTCCGAATCGACGGGGAAGGAATTGGACTCAATCCTCATTTTTCCATTTATGATGATCACGATCAGTTGGTACTTATTAAAGAATGTCTTGGGGAACTCAACCAAAACGAACGACAAATAAACCCAAAGGGAGTCCGCGAGGAAATTCAGCGTGCAAAAGACTTTCTCTTAACGTCCCAAGCTTATGCGGAGCGTGCGGAAGATTCATTCCAAGAAGTGACCGCTCAAGTGTATGAACTTTACGAGCGAAAACTTTCCGCCTTAAACGCTTGCGATTTTGGAGATTTGATTTTAAAAACCGTTTTCCTTTTCGATCAAAAACCGAAAATTTTAGAAACATGGCAGGAGCGTTTTAAACATGTCTTGATTGATGAATATCAGGATACGAATCACGCCCAATATCGTTTGGTCCGCCATTTAGCCGCTCGTTATAAAAACATTACGGTGGTGGGCGATCCCGATCAATCGATTTACGCTTGGCGTGGGGCAGATATTCGAAATATTTTAGAGTTCGAGAAAGATTATCCGAACTCAATGGTGATTAAGCTCGAGCAGAATTACCGCTCGACCGGGAATATTCTTGAAGCATCGAACGGACTCATTAAGTTTAATACGGCACGGAAACCAAAAGCACTTTGGACTGAGAAAGAAGAAGGCGAGAAGATTTCACTTTTTGAAGCGAGTGATGAGCGCGAGGAAGCCGAATTTGTAGCGCGTGAAATTCTCCAGCTCCAAAAGGAAGGAAAGACCTTGAGGGATTGCGTGGTGTTTTACCGTCTTCACGCTCAATCGCGCGTCCTCGAAGAATCGCTTAGGAGACATAAGATTCCTTACCGAATTTTTGGTGGGGTCAGGTTTTATGACCGGCGTGAAATTAAAGATCTCATTGCTTACCTTCGAGTGATTGCTTTTCCGCATGACGACCTCAGTTTTAAGCGGATCGTCAATGTTCCCAATCGAGGAGTTGGAAAGAAGACCTTAGAACAGATTGAATACTATCAAACCATGAATGGCGCGGGTTGGAATCAAACCCTCCGTGACGTTCATCGCGTAACGGACATTGGCGCTAAAGCCAAAGGCTCGCTCCGCAGTTTCTATCAAATGATCGAAGCGCTGAGAGTCAAGAAGGATCAATTACTCGTGAGCGAACTTTTGAATGACATTTTGGATCAGACAGGTTATTTGAAAGATTTAGAGCTTGAACGGACGATTGAAGCAAAAGTTCGGATCGATAACATCCATGAATTTTTCTCAGCAGTCCAAGAATTTGAAGAAAATTATGAGCCCACACTCGATCAACTACGGAATGGGAAAGAGAAGGCAGGTTTGCTCGAAGCCTTTATCGAAAGCATTACGCTTGTCTCTGATGTGGATACGTGGGATAGCGGAAGCAACACGCTGACTCTTATGACCATACATTGCGCTAAAGGGCTTGAATTTCCCGTCGTATTTATGGCAGGAATGGAAGAAGAGATATTCCCGCACGTCAATTCGTTCTTCTCCAAACAGCGTTGGACGAATCCGTCCTCTGGCGGAGGTGAAGATATTCAAGAGTTAGAGGAAGAGCGTAGACTTTGCTACGTTGGCATGACGCGCGCGAAGGAAAAACTTTATTTTGTTTATGCGAATTCGAGGCGGCTGTATGGTTCGAGGCAGCATAATTTACCGTCGCGTTTCTTAAACGAAGTTCCAAGCCATCTTTATGAAGAAGCCGCGCGGCTTGACCGGCTTTCCGATTTGGATGAAGTTGTCATGTTAGATGCCGAAGAAGAACGAAAAAGAAAAATTCTTTATGACTAATGCTTCAGAGGATCGGAATAAGGCCTACCAGCGGCAGAGAAATTGGCTGACCTTATACGGTCTCCTTTTGAGTTTGGCGATTCTTACTGTTGCGATTGTTTTTCGGCTCACATTTTTGTTTCACGACCGGGCTTCGCAAATTACATCCTCTTCATTTGGAATCGTTTTTTTCTATTTCCTCTTCTTTTCGATTTATTCACTTGTGCTTTCGCTTCCATTATCGTTTTATTCTGGGTTCATTCTGGAGCATCGGTATGAGCTTTCCAATCAGTCATTTTTAAGCTGGCTTTGGGAGCATGCGAAAAAAGAACTTCTTTCTTTTGGGATTGCGGCAGTGCTGGTGTTACTCCTCTATGCATTGATCTGGAATTTCGAAACGAATTGGTGGTTTTTGGCTTGGATCGGTTATGCAGTTTTTAGTTTGGTATTAGGTAAGTTATTCCCAGTTTTGATCGTTCCACTTTTTTATAAGTATAGTCCCATTGCCGATGAAGTGCTTCGGAAGAGGATTGAGGTACTCGCGGATCAGTTTGGGGTCAAAATTCAAAACGTTTATTCACTCAATCTCAGTAAAACAACCAAAAAAGCCAACGCGGCGTTTACGGGATTCGGAAAAACCAAACGAGTGATTTTGGGGGATACGCTTTTAAATTCATTCAATCATGATGAGATTGAAACCGTCCTGGCTCACGAGCTCGGCCATTATAAACATCATGATATTTGGAAGCAGTTTGGATTCGGCATCCTGCTTTCTTTCATTGGGTTTTGGCTTGCCGCTCAAGCGCTTGACGCATTTTCGGGTCCGTTAGGTTACTTGGGAGCAGGGGACGTGCGTTCGTTCCCACTTTTGTGTCTCGTCTTCTTTATTTTTAGTTTGGTGATAAGTCCTGCAGGAAATGCTTTTTCACGTTTTGCAGAACGAAAAGCCGATCAATTTGCCCTGGATGTGACAAAAGACACAAAATCTTTTATTTCTGCCATGCAAAAGTTAAGCAACACCAACCTGGCCGATCCCAATCCTCATCCCTTGATTGAGTTTTTCCTTTATGATCATCCTGCCATTGGCAAAAGAATTCAAGTGGCAGAGCATTACGGAACATCATGAAAAGTTCGCGGTTTTTTTTGGGACTGATTCTCACTTTTTTGTTTTTTCCCTTCATCCTTTTCTCAACGCAAGACGAAGAGCTTTCAGCTTTGATTGAAAAAGGGAATCTGCTCATTACGCAAAAAGCTTATCCTGCAGGCATTGCGGTTTTGGATACGGTGCTGACGAAAAATCCTAAGAATCCGAAGGCTTTAAGCCTACTTCTGAGAGCCTGTGATGAATACAGCCAAAAATTGATTGAGCAAAACCGGTTTCCGCAGGCGCAGGCATATTTACAAAAAATGGAACAGGTCCTCGCGCGAATGGATTCTATTCCTACGCGCGAGTTTTCGAGTCAAGATCTCAAAGCAAAATCCAGAATCAAACGTGAGGTAGTCAGCGCAAAAGGATTCTTATTGAGTCCAAGTGCGACTGTGGGAACAGATATTGTTTTGCTCAATCAGGGACGTGAACTTTATAACCAAGCCGTCAGTCATTTTGAGAAACGTCAGTATGATCTTGCGGAAAGTTTGCTTAAGGAGTCCATTGCTTTGGACCAAAGCAATCCTTACGCTTTTGAACTGCTGGGCGAAATCGCAAACTTGAATCAGAAATTAACGGAGGCCGAAGCGTATTACAAAAAGGCGTTTGCCCTCAATCCAGACCCCAGGCTTCGCGAGAAATATGAAAAGTTGCTCCGCGAAAAAAATATAGAAAAGTCACAACAGCATTATTCCGACGAGCATTTTATTATTCGCTACAAACGCAATGAAAGTATTGAAGGCTCAAAGATTCGGGAACTTTTAAGGGAAGCGTATCGATCAATTTCTCAGGATTTTGGACACTACCCACGATATCAAATTCCAGTGGTTCTTTACGATCGTAAGGAATATGAAGAATTAATGGGGTCAGTTCCTCACTGGTCGGGGGCACTCTACGATGGAAAGATTCGCCTACCCGTTTATGAAGGCGTGATCACGGATTTGGACCTGAGGAAACTCATTTACCACGAACTGACTCATGCATTTATTCTGGATTTGGCCAAGCTCAAATGTCCGGTTTGGCTGAATGAAGGTCTTGCTCAGTATGAAGAGAACAAAATTAAGCCTATCGATCTGAGGTCGTTAGCGAATGCGGCACAAAGCGGCAGGTTGATTGCATTACAAGACTTGATGCATCAAGATCCCGCGAAGATTACGTCTCAAGATGACGCCGTTCTTTTTTATTTAGAGGCGTTTTCATTTGTTTCCTATGTGATTGGGAAATCTCGTTTTTATAACATGAAGCAATGTCTCTTGGAATTGGGGAACGCAAAGCCTTTTGAGGAGGCATTTGAAAAGTCATTTGGACGGAGTTTCAAAGATTTTTCTTCCGAGTGGCGGAAAGATTTGGAAGGAAGATATCGTTAAGTGCTTGCTAGTCAACAGGTTATGATCATTGTCTAATAAATTGACATCCGCACTGATTTCCTTTAGAATTACACCCTTTCAGGTAAACTCAAATGAGCCGATATGCAGTCGTGTTAGTTAATGGTCATCAGTATCAGGTTGAAGAGAATGCTGTCTTCGAAGCGGAAAAATTACCCGTTTCCGAGAGCAAGGAAGTCAAACTGGATCAGGTACTTTTCTTAAACGAAGAAGGCAAAATAAAAGTGGGTCAACCTTTTATTCACAAGGCCTCTGTAACGTGTGAAGTACTTGGAGAGACCAAGCTCCCTAAAGTTATTTCTTATAAGTTTAAGCGACGCAAGAATTCGAGACGTAAAAAAGGTCACCGTCAAACGGTGGTTCGTTTGAGGGTCAAGAGCATTCAGGTAGGGTAAAAATGGCGCATACAAAAAGTCAAGGAAGTACAACCAACGGTCGTGATTCGAATCCGAAGATGCTGGGCGTTAAAACCTATGGCGGCCAAGCGGTGCACGCGGGTTCGATTTTGGTCAGACAGCGAGGGACGCCATTCAAACCAGGGCGATACGTTGCCAAAGGTTCAGACGATACGCTTTACGCCCTTCGGGATGGCACGGTGCATTTTAAGCCTAATCGCACGGTTTATTTAGTTCCAAATAATTAATTCTTTTTGATTGCGTAAGACAAAGGCCGAGAAGGGCAAAACCCTCTCGGCTTTTTTGTTTACCCCGTTAGAGATAAGTGAACATGTTTCATACGTTTGTACAAAAAAGTAAAACTGTCTCAGAGAGATCTAGTTTTACTCATGATACGGAAACGCTAAAAGCGTTTCCTATCTCTAACGGGGTGATTAAGGATACAACATGTTTCTAGATGAAGTAACCATTACAGTTCGTTCTGGAGCGGGCGGCAAGGGGTGTGAAAGTTATCGGAAACGCTCGGATCATAAGCGAATTCCAAATGGTGGTGATGGAGGTGATGGAGGCGACGTCGTTTTGAAAGCCGATGCTCAGACGGGAAGTCTTCTACCACTACAATCGAAGCGTATTTTTGAGGCGGAGTGCGGCGGGCTCGGAAGCGGGAATAATCGTCACGGCCGTAAGGGTGAAGATTGTATTGTCAAAATCCCTTGTGGAACGACGGTCTACAACAAGCAAAATCATCTTTTGATTCGGGATTTGGTTAACCCGGATGAGGAAGTCGTGGTATTAAAAGGAGGAAAGGGTGGTTATGGCAATCATGCGGGACTTCCACCCGTCGAAGGAGCGCCCACTAAAGAACTTGAACTTTTGCTTTCCTTTAAGATTATTGCCGATATATTTCTCGTAGGGCTTCCAAATTCGGGGAAGACCGCTTTACTCAAAAGACTTACGGGTGCTGGGATTTCGGAGGCGGAGTATCCTTTTGCGACCAAAACCCCGCAACTTGGAACTTTTCAAAGCGATTTTGATCAGCTTAGGATTTGTGAACTTCCTGCTGTTTACGAAGCTTCTGGCGAAGGACGTGGCCTTGGAACTCACTTTTTAAAGCACTTGGAACGCGCGCGCCTTATTTTTTTTATGTTGGATCTAAAGAGCGAGTTTGCATCTGACTTCAAGACAGGGTACGATATCCTTTTGAGTACGGTAGAACGTTTCAACCCAAACTTTTTAAAGACCCCTCGATTTTGGGTGGTGAACAAGTCGGACTTGATTGAAACTCAGAAACCCAAGGGAATCAATTTGCCGAAAGCGGAAAAAGTTTTTTTTATTTCTGCAAAAACGGGGGAAGGAATTGAAATACTGATGCGTCAGGCTCGATCCGTTTTGGAGAAAAACCATGAGACAGCAAATCAAAAAGGCTAAGCGTTGGGTCATTAAAATCGGGACGAGTTCGCTTGCGACGGATGAAGGGCATTTTTCCCACCGGCAGCTTGAAAATATTATTTCCCAAGTTGCAAGCCTTCTCCAGCAAGAAATCAAAGTTGTGTTAGTCAGTTCGGGCGCAATTGCGCTCGGAATGGATACTCTGAAACGCGCCAAGCGGCCCACCCTCCTTTCCGAGTTGCAAGCTTGCGCTGCGATTGGGCAAGGGAAACTCATGAAAGCGTATGAGGCTGCGTTTTCAACCCATGGTTTTCATGCCGCTCAAATTCTTTTGACTCGTGATGCTCTTCAAGATCGCGCCCGTTATGTCAATGCGAAGAATACAATCGAAGCACTTTTTAAAATGGGGGCGATCCCGATTGTGAACGAAAATGATACCGTCGCGACCGAAGAAATTAAGTTTGGCGATAATGATGTATTAGCAGTTCATGTAGCGGATTTGGTAGAGGCCAATCTCCTCGTTTTTTTAAGCGATATCGAAGGTTTTTATCTTCAAGACAAAACCGTGATCCGCCAAATTCGATCGGCTAAAGAACTCGAGGAATATGCTTCCCATGTTCATGTGAAGCGAAGCGAGAGGACAGCAGGGGGAATGAAAAGTAAACTTGAAGCAGCTCGAATGGCGATGAATTCGGGAATTCCCATTGTGCTTGCCAATGGTCGAGACGAGCGAATTATGGAGCGCATCCTCAAGGGGGAAGAAGTGGGGTCACTTTTTTATCCTTCGTCTGAAAAAACGAATGCACGGAAAAGGTGGCTCGCGCACTCAGCGTCGTCCAAAGGAACGATTACGGTCGACGGGGGAGCTTGCCGGGCTCTTAAAGAGGCCAACAAAAGCCTTCTTTCAAGCGGTGTTCTCCGCTGTTCAGGCAATTTCAAATTGGGAGATGTCGTTGATATTTTAGATGAAAAGGAAGAAGTTTTTGCGCGCGGCCTTATCAATTATTCGCGCGAAGAGGTACTCAAAATTAAAGGCAGACGCGCCAAAGAAATTGATGGCATTCTCGGATATAAGCGTACCGATGAATTAATTCACCGAAATAATATTGCCTTTCTGGGGTAAATGATGGTGCTTAAGAAAAAATTATTAAAACTTGCCGAATCTGCCAAATGCGCTTCGCTCGCACTCTCTGAACTTTCGCCGGAGCGTAAGCGGAAAATCTTGAACGAAGTGGCACTCAGCCTTCAAAGATCAGCATCGCAAATCGTTTTAGCCAATCAAAAAGATTTGAAGCTGGCAAAAAAAGAGGGATTAAGTTCCGCTATGATCGATCGTCTTACGCTTGATCGAAAACGGATGAAACAAATGGTGAGAGCAGTTCGGGAGGTTACAAAGCTCAAAGATCCAATTGGTCAGGTTTTGAAATCTTGGACGCGTCCGAATGGGCTTAAGATTTCAAAAGTGACAGTTCCGCTTGGTGTGATTTTGATTATTTATGAATCGCGCCCCAATGTTACCTCCGAGTGTGCTTCACTTTGTTTGAAAAGTGGGAATGCTGTTCTCCTCAGAGGTGGTCGTGAAGCCTTTTATTCGAATCAAGCAATCGTGGGTATTTACCGGAAAGTTTTAAAGAAACACGGTGTTTCCCAAGATGCTGTGTCTTTAATTCCTGTCTTGGATCGGCGCGCTATCGATGAACTTCTCAAGTTGGAAGATTTGATCAACCTGGTGATTCCCCGGGGAGGAGAATCACTCATTCGCCGTGTGGTTCGAAAAGCGCGCATGCCTGTGATTAAACATTATCAGGGTATCTGCCATGTTTACGTCGACCGCGAAGCCGATTTGAAAATGGCTTTGAAGATTGCCTTTAACGCAAAATGTCAGCGCCCTGGCGTGTGCAATGCTATGGAAACGCTTCTCGTGCATCGAGATATCGCGCGCAAATTTTTGCCTGCTTATGGAGCGATGCTGAAAGAAGCAGGCTGTGAGATTCGGGGCGATGAGGCAACGAGACGGATTCTTTCAGGTATCAAAGCCGCCACCGAAAAGGATTGGCGGACTGA
>JACOVU010000051.1 GCA_016177155.1 Candidatus Omnitrophota bacterium
CGGTCCATCCGTTGGCCGTCCTCGTCCGCCAGAGGACGGATCCGTCCGATTTTTGGCGGACAATGACAGTCAATGCCTATATGATCCCACCACCTGCTTTGCAAGAGCGCGCTGATTGGATAAAATATGCCGCAAAGCGCGCTCTTGTATCTTTTTTTAAAGATTCCGCCGTACGGCGGAGAAAGCAGGTGGTGGGATGATTAAACTCCTGATTTACGATCTCGATGGAACTTTGATTGATTCTTGCCAAGATATTGCAAGTTGCGTCAATCGTACGCTCGGCGAATTGGGTTTCAGAGCGCTTCCGGTTGAAATCATTAGTTCATACGTGGGCAAAGGCGTTCGCAGCTTAATGACTTCGGTGTTAAGTACTGGGCTTAGCCATGCGAAAATTCCAGAGGACAAAATGATTGATCGGGCGATTAAGCTCTATAAAGGTTATTATGCAAAACATCTTCTCGATGAAACGAAGCTCTTTCCATCCGTTCAAGCCGTATTGGAACATTTCAAGGATCGGAAACAAGCGGTGATGACGAACAAGCCCGAAGCGTTTTCCCATACCATTCTTCGAGGCCTCGGCGTTGATCACTATTTTTTTCGCCTCTTGGGCGGTGATTCCGGTTTTCCCAAAAAGCCCGCCCCAGAACCGATCCTTCATCTTATAGAGTTGGTTCGAGTTTCACCTCAAGAGGCTGTATTGATTGGGGATAGCGAAATTGATGTCGAAACGGGGAAAAGGGCAGGTATTCGTACGGTTGCGGTGACTTATGGTTTCAGTTCAAAGCCAATCATTGAGCAAGCGAAACCCGATTTCATATACAGTGATTTAAATGAAATCGTCGATTGCCCAATCTTGGTTGAGAAAAACTAGACATTTTGTTGTACAATGTTTTATCCGATAGGAGGCTCATATGTGGAACGAACCGCTTAATTTCGCCATCCTTTCTTTTTGGTCTCTCTTTGTGATTGTAGATCCCATTGGCGCAGTGCCTACGTTTCTTGCCATGACGGCTAAAGACCGTCCTAAAGATCGAGTTCGCATGGCGACCCTTGCTTCGGTCGTTACGTTTTGCGTTCTTTTTATTTTTTCGATTGGAGGAAAGTGGGTTTTAGGGGCTTTTGGAGTTGGGATTCCTGCTTTTGAAATTGCAGGAGGTCTCGTGCTCTTAAAGGTTGCTTTAGATATGTTGCAAGCCAGGCAGACCGCTCTTAAGGAAACGCCCGAAGAGCAAGCGGAAGGAGCTAGCAAGGACGATGTTGCCATTACGCCTCTTGCCGTTCCTATTTTGGCAGGCCCCGGCGCGATTACTGCCGTTGTTTTGTTGCAGGGTCAAGCCACCTCTTCCTTTCATCAGATAGTAGCAGTTGCAAACATTTTACTTGTGTCGCTCATTACCTTTTTCATTCTTCGTACCGCGGCAATCAAGTCCGCTATCTTTAGCACGATTACCTTAAAGATCATTACCCGTTTAATGGGGCTTTTACTGGCCGCGATTGCAGTACAATTTATATTGAACGGAATAAGAAGTGCAACTGGACTTTGGTAGCTAGGGCAATTCTCAAAGTGTTTTTTATGATTCGAGAACCGTCCCTGAGATTTTGATATGCGTCTCTTGAGAAGATTTTTCTTTTGGCTTTTGGTTGGTCTTTATCTGATTTTCTGTCCCCTCCTCATTGCCTATGCGCTCGGCTACATTTATAAACCTGGAAGTGAACTTGGTATTGTCAAAAGCGGGCTCGTTTATCTTTCCACCGCTCCACAATATGCTTCCGTTTATCTTGGCAACCGCCGATACACCAGGCGAACCCCCACGATTCTCCCCAATTTATTACCGGGCGAATATCCGCTCCGCTTGACGCTTAAAGGTTATCAATCCTGGTCTGAGTCAATTCCCATTGAAGCAGGAAAAGCAACCGTGCTCGAGCGAATTCTTTTGCTTCCTGAAGTCTGGAGTAAGAAAGAACTCGCCCGAGGACCTTTCGAAGATTTAATTCCGATTGGAAAAAATCGTTTTTTCATTTTGAAGAAAGGTAATCGTGCAGGAGATTTGTTGCTTTACGATTGGAAATCGGAAAGAGTTGTTCCTCTATTCCCAGAAACTTTTGAAGGCGCTCGAGCGAAGGTCGAGCGCCTTCATTCGGTAGATGAAAGCCGTGAGATTCTTTTGAAATTAAACGAGGAAGAGGGTGAGCAGTATGTTTGGGTTGTTCCAAGGGGCAAGGAAGTACAAATGCGGAATGTAACCAGTTTATTTTCTGAAGAGCCAGAACTCATCTCCTGGGATTCAGAAGAACGGAAATATATTTTTAGTTTTCAGAACGGGTATTTAAACCGTTTGGATCTTGCTAACCTTATCGTTACGCCAAAATTTTTGACGGGGGTACGTGGTTTTGGATTTTACGCTCGAAGGCTTTATGTATTAAGAGAAGATGCGACATTTGAGCGCGTTAATTTAGAGGCGACCAGTGAAAAGCATTTGTTGGATGACCCCGCGTTTGGGAAATCTCTTTTTGGAGAAAAAGATAGTTTCAAGGTATATGTCCTCTCGGATGATCTCATTGTTTTTTTGGGAGAAAACGGCGAGCTTCTCGCGAATCGCCTTCCTTATCGGTTTGTTCGGGATGGTGTGAAAGGGGTCAGTTTTGATTCGAAATCGAAGCGTCTTCTTATTTGGAAAGAAGATGCATTGGGAATTATTGATTTTTCGAAGGAACGAACGGGGAAAAAGGTTTTTGAGGCAGGGCCTCGTTTAATTTGGGCGTATAAGCAGGGGAAAGAAATCGAACAAGCATTTTGGGTTTACGATGGTTCTCATATTCTTTTTAGGGATCAACACCAAATTTATCTCCTGGAACTCGAAACCTATGGCAAACCTCATCTCAATCGGATTTTGGAAGTAAAACCAGAGAGTTCCGTTTCCTATTCGGAAGAAACCGGGATGCTTTATGGCTTAGATCCCGTTTCGGGAAATCTTTCCGCGGTTGAAGTTCTTCCAAGGAAAGAAATATTGTTACTTCCATTCCCGGAGCGAAGAGAAGAAAAGAAAAAGGCAGAGATTAAAGAATTATGATCCCCCACCACTTTCTATTCTGCACATCAAATGATAAATATAACGTTTGTTTTCAACTAACGATGCAAATATGGACTTTAACCTTACTTCTAAAAAGTGGTGGGGGATGAAATTCGAGTTTTCAAGACAGAATTTGAAAGGTCGTGAACGCTTTCTCGAGCGCATCTTTGAGGTTCTCCCTGGCCTTACGAGTTGGACCATTTTAATCGGATTGTGCGTGCTTTCTTTTTGGAAGCCGCTCGTTGCCGCGATTCTCATTATTGCATTCGATTTTTATTGGCTCTTGAGGCTCTTTTATATGACCCTTTTTCTCATTCTCGCTTATTTCCGATTGTCGGTTGAACGAGGTGTCGATTGGATGGTCAGAGTGAGAGAGATAGACGTCTTGTGTCATCAATCGTCATTGCGAGGCGGCGTCCAAAGTGAGGCCGAAGCAATCCACAACTTGGAGATTGCTTCGCTTCCGCTCGCAATGACGGATAATAGTGATGTGAGTTTGAAACGATTAATTTCTGAATGGCTTCACAGAAGAAAGCTCGCATTTTTGAAACAAAGCGGATCTTTGCCGCCTCTTTCAAGTGAAATTTATCATCTCGTTATTTATTCAGTCGTTAAGGAGGGAAAGGAAATTATCGAACCCGGCATTCGAGCGCTTTCCAATCAGAAATATATGTCCAAGCACATTCTTTTGGTTATTGCTTTGGAAGAGAGAGCGGAGGGGCAGATCAAAGATGAAATTAATGGGTTGCGCGATCAATATCGAGATTTCTTTTTTGATTTTCTCATCATTGAACACCCTAATGGATTGCCGGATGAGGCTCGAGTGAAGGGGGCCAATGTCACGTATGCGGCAAAACGGGCAGCCTTCTATTTTGAGGAAAAAAAGATTCTGCTGGAACATATCATTGTTTCTTGTTTCGATGCTGATACTGTGGTTCATCCGGATTATCTAAGTTGTCTGACGTATCACTTTATGATATATCCAAAGCGCGACCGAGCAAGTTTTCAACCTATTCCCGTTTATCACAATAATATTTGGGAAGCTTCCGCTTTTGCAAGGGTGCTTGATGTCGGCGCTTCATTTTTCCAATTCATCGAAGCTACGAATCCTGAGCGACTCGTCAC
>JACOVU010000052.1 GCA_016177155.1 Candidatus Omnitrophota bacterium
GGGGTTGAACCAAACAGCTGAAAGAGTTGTTGAATATTCGTAAAATCTCCGCTCACAATGGAATCATCTTGAGTCCCATATTGCCCATCCGCCCCCAAATTAATGATGGCAGTGCGACCATCAGAGAAAGTCAAGGTGGCTTGATTGTTAGCAAGGTTAAATTGATAAGAAATGGTTTCTCCTGTGGTTTCATTGGTCGAAGAAATAAGTTGGCCATTCTGATAAGTGTGGGTGATCTGATCTCCATTTGCATTAGTAGTGGTAACTGTGCCGTCCATAACCGGAGCTTGTGGAGGCACTCCAAACTTAGCAAAGATCGATTGAGGAGTCAGAACGTTACCACCTACCAATCGATCGTCTTGGGTTCCAAAGAGGTGGTCAGCCCCCATATCAATGGCGGCTGTACGACCGTCCGACAAAGTGACGGTGGCTTGATTCGTTTGTGAATTGAAGGAATAACGGATGGTTTGTCTCGTTTCTTCATTCTGAGACGACACGAGAACACCGCCTTCATAGGTATGCGTAATCCTCTCGCCCTTTTCGTTAAAGGTGGTTACCGTTCCGTCGGTCACAGAAGTCTGAGGAGGTGCGCCAAACTGTGTGTAAAGAGCTTGAGGATCGAGATCGCTGCCTCCGATTAAGAAATCGTCTCCCGTTCCGAACTTAGAATCACCGCCCATATTGACGACGCGAGTGGAAGAATCGGGTTGTGTAATTTTAACCGTGTTGTTCGCAAGATCATAATCGTACTTGGTAAGTTCATTCTTCGTCACGTTAAACGAAGATGTCACCTTTCCATTGTCATAGGTTTGGCGGATTAAATCTCCAACCTCATCTTTGAATGTTGCAGAAGTAAGTTCGGGAGAATCGAATGGATTGCTTGGATCATCATAACGGTAAGTAAACATAGAACCATTGGTTTGTTCTATGGTTAATGTCTTAGTCGTATCGTTATAGGAATAACGAGCAATGAGCTCATTCTTGGGATTACTTTCCGTACCCAAATTGTACGCTTCTTGAGGCCTTCCCGTTGCACGGTCATAAATCCAACGGATCGTTTCTCCCTGAGCATTCGTTTCCCGAAGCTCTGCGAGCTCATCGTCTCCTGTCCCTAACTCGCCATCACCTCCACTCCACCAAAGTTGACGTTTCCCATCCACCTCAATCCAGGCGCTGCCGTCCAGCGTAATTCCATCGTCCATATAATTGTAGGACACGACAGCACCGGGTTGATCAATAGGTGCACTTCCAAGCCCCAGTTGATCTGGAAGCAGCGCCTCTGGAGGAACAGGGGGATTATGGTAATTAAGATCGGGCGTAAGCACCCCTTCACCAAACCCAAAACCTGACTCGTCGGCTTGACCTGCACCGCTCAAACTTGCATTTTCAAGCTCCCTCTGGAGGGATTCGATACCCTTTTTAATCTGCTCGCACCGGTCTTGTTCCTCTTCTGGTTCAGTTACACAATCGATGAACGATTTAATCATTCGCTTCAAGCGCTTAATCTTTTCATCAAGACTTGGGTCTCCTCCGCCACCTGAAAAACGTGAGCGCGAAAAAGAAGAACTGCTTGTCCCAGAGCTGGGTGGAGTCGAAATAACAGGAGCGGGAACTTCTTGATCGTCGGCAGTTAAAATCAGATTATCTGCCCCATAGTTATACCATTTGGCAGAGCTTTCAGAAGTACCTTGGAGGGAATATGTCTTTCTGATGTCATTGAAGAAACCTGAGCTGAGAAGCTCTTCGAAGGTTTCGCCGTCAGGATTGAGTTGATAAATGGATATGGTTTTGTTGATATGGTCAAACTTAGTGACTTTGTGTTCAACATCATCATAAACCAGAGAATAATCATCGAGCGCAGCGGTGCTTTGATCATCCTGTGGAGGACCACGGGAACGCAGGAGTCTACCAAAATCGCCTGAGGGGAGAACCTCATACTCGGTCAAGTATTCGGAATGGTCAGGATCGAGAATCTGGTAGACGTCTCCAACACGCTTTAAAGTCACTTTAAATTCTTTATTGCCATTGACAATAGCGAACGTTCCATATTCAATGAATTCACCTGCCCGATCAATAAGACCTGAATCTTCGCCGGCTTCCAATGTGGCACGATAAAAAATGCCGCTTGTATAATCCAGATAGGTAAGGACGCTGGCATCGTCATCATATAAGTAACCAATATGGATCGTAGCATTTGCATCATTCGGATCTGGTCCTTGATATTCGAGCAATCTTCCCACGCCACCTTCAGGAAGCTTTTCTACAACCTGAAGATAATTTGGATCTGAAGCGCTATAAAAACGGTAAGTGTCACCATCCGCTTCCTGTAAAATCTTGGTCATAACTCCGCCTTGCCCATCGTCCACCAAGATCCCAGAAGCAATAAATTCACCCTCTAAACTTTGAATCACAAATGTATCATTAGCGTGATCATAATAAGTCATACGATCGGCTTCATATTGAAATTCCACATTGATCTCAAGAGAAGGTGTTGCCGCATTGTTGTCGTGGTCATATAGTCCTTCATAAGCTAACAACCAACCAGTTCCACTTTCGGTAAGCTGCCAAACCTGATCTGCTCCTGACGTAGGATCATGGATGGTTAACTCCTGGTTGTCCCAATCATATTCCCTTAATGTCACGAAAACATCATTGCTACCATCTTGAACTACAATCCCAGAACTCAAAAGCTTGTCGGGATTATAAGTCCCTGCCACAACGGAATAGGTTTGAAAGGTGTCGAGGTCTGTTTCACTTATTCCTTGAGTAACGATTTGAATCGTTCCAGCTGTGTCATCATAATGGAACGTTCTAATTTCAAGCTGATTTGGATTGCCAGGGTTCGTAAAATCTCCGATCTCAAGGATGCGATTATTATTGACAAGATCAACCTTGTAATAAGCACACTGAGCACCCTCAACCAAACAATCTGGATTTTGCTGATTTGGCGCAACACAAGTTTCAACCGTTTGATCTTCATTGCGCTCACAAACGGTTTCGCCTGTAATGTTCAAAAGCGGCCGATCCTTTTGAATAAAGTCCGTCATGGTTTCAGGGGGTGGCAGCGTGGATTGAGGGAGTTGAAACTGTTGAACAGGAACTTGTGGCTGTGTTGTATCTGGAACCCGATTTGTCAAATCTTCGGAATAACGGACATTCCCAAAGAGATCATCCTTTCCCAGCTTATCCTTTAGATTTTCCTTTGAAGCGGAAGTATCTACGCCAGGAACTGTGCTTACAGGATAGGCAAATGCGAGACGAATATCAAATTGGGTGGTAACAAAAGTGATTATAACAATGACAGAGATGATTCGAAGCCACACAAAAGATCTTGGCTCACGGAGTGAGATCATTCTATGTTTGTTCTCCCCTCAAAATTCTTATATAACCTTTTTAAAGGTCTTTGATACAAAACCAAAAGAAAAAGCTAATTTTCGAATTAGCTTTTGCTCCTTAATTTTTATTTGACTTGACCGAGCCCGGTAAGCATATTTTTACTGTCTATAAACACTTATTAAATCACCAAGCTAAAGTATACCCTACTGACCTAATTACGTCAAGGTAGTGAGATAAGGAGACCGATAAGAAAAAATAAGCTTTTTTGAAAATTCGGAAGGTCATTATAGAAGTAATGTAGCAATTTGACACAATCAAAAATTGGAGGTTAAAAAGGAGAAAGTGCGGCTAGAGGGAGTCGAACCCCCACCCCTTTCGGGACAAGATCCTAAATCTTGTGCGTCTGCCAATTTCGCCATAGCCGCATGGAATGAGGAGGGATTGAATTAAGAATAATAAGAACTTGTGATCTTGGCAAAAATGATTTCGGCAAGTTCCTGGTCTTGAGATTTGCGGCAAATAATTGTAGCTTTACTTCCACCCAAAGCATCCCCAGCTGAGTGCGGTTTCCCGCCAACTTGAATCAGCGACCGATACGGATCTGCATAAAGGCGCAGTGTTTCTCCAGAAGAAAGATCCTTCACCATATAGATCGCACTCCCATGAGGTTCTTTAAGCTCTTCTACTTCTATGATTTCAACGTCAAGCCGATTTAACGTTTCCTTGGTTACCTCAGGAGATTTGGCCCGCAAAGTCGAAGGTACAGTCAGAAACAACATGCTACTCATTGCAATCAAAAGCTTAAATTTTAACATTGGAATTTCCTTTTATCCTGGCGGCCAAGTCATTGGCCGACCGCCCAGCAAATGCAAGTGAACATGAAAAACGGACTGTCCCGCCTTGCTTCCATTATTTAGCACAAGCCGGTAACCATCCTCTACCTTTTTGTGCTGGGCAAGCAACTTAGCTCGGTGGATTAAACCTCCTAAAAGTTTGCAATCGCTTTCTTGAGCGGCATTGATATCTGAAATATGCTTCCTTGGAATGACCAAAAGGTGGACGGGCGCTTGAGGATGAATGTCTTGAATGGCAACAAGTTCTGAATCCTCGTACTCAAACCGTGCAGGAATTTTCTTGTCTATAATTTTACAAAAAATGCAATCTTCTACCATGATTTCATTCTCCGCCAGCATGCAACTGATTGAAATTGATTATAACATACTGAATTCGCTTAAGCACCTCTTCCTTTCCGAGAAGTGACATCACCTCAAATAAACCTGGAGTAACCGAACGCCCGCTGATGGCGACTCGAACCGGATGGATCAAGGCACGTCCTTCTAAAGCAAGTTCTTCTGCTGTTTTTCGTACACATAGTTCAAGCTTGGACAAATCAGAAAAATCTTCGAGCTTCTCAAGCGTCCGAGAAAGCTTTTCCAAGCGTCTCTTGGTTTCAAGGTCTTTAAAATGCTTTGCACATGCTCTCAGGTCATATTCAATGGCTTCGCGAAAGAAAAAGCTTGCTTGTTCCATCAATTCACTAAAAGTCCGAATCCGTTCTTTATATAAAAGCGCTATCTCCTTAAAACGGGGGCGGTTGACCACGTTTGAACCTTCCAAAAATCGGCCGAGCCGTTCCAAATAATCAGAGTTACTCAATCTTCGGATGTGTTCACCATTGATCCACTTGAGTTTTTCGGGATCAAAACAAGCATTTGTTTTGTTGATTCCTTCAATCTGAAATTTTCCGATCAACTCCTTTAAAGTAAACATCTCCTCATCGCCGCCTGACGACCAACCCAAAAGCGCGAGATAGTTTACAATTCCTTCGGGAAGGTATCCTTCCTTTTGGTAAGCAGAAAGCGAAACTGCGCCGTGCCGTTTCGATAAGGGAGTTTTGTCAGAACCAAAAACAAGCGGAAGATGTCCAAATTTTGGAGTGTCCCAGCCAAGTGCTTCATAAATTAAAATTTGCCGGGGTGTATTTGAAATATGGTCATCCCCTCGAATCACGTGGGTAATTCCCATGTGATGGTCGTCAACCACACAGGCAAAATGGTAGGTTGGATATCCATCCGACTTGATGATGACGAGATCGTCCAGGAGGGCCGCGTCAAATTCGATTGGACCATGGACCAAATCTTGGAATTCCACTTTCTCCTTTGGAATCTTAAACTTGACCGCTATTTTACCCGCTTCTTCAATCCGATAAGCAAAATCGTTTTGAATAAGCTCTTGAGCCGCCTTCTGATAAACGGAAAGGCGTTCGCTTTGCCTCAGAATCTCACCATCCCAAGTAAGCCCAAGCCATTTGAGAGAATCTAGAATTTCATTTTCAAACTCAGGCCGCGATCTTTCCCGATCTGTATCTTCGATGCGAAGCAGGAAATTTCCCTTTTCTTTTCTCGCGAAAAGAAAATTAAAAAGCGCTGTCCGGACTCCTCCGATGTGAAGAAATCCTGTTGGGGATGGTGCAAATCGAACTCGAACTTGGTCACTCATGGGGTAAGAATTTGTCTCTAACGAGGCAGGTTAAATTAGGAAATAAAACGAACTTTTTCTTTGCTTCCCTCTTTTTTGAAATTTGTCTCTCCCAGAATTGCGCTCGCCTCTTGTACGGCAGCTTCCATTTTGGGATAACGAACTTCCCTAAATCCTCTCACTTCTTCGGGAACTTCCAACGCTTTCACATACGCATCATAAGAAACTCGATCGAGGTAATGAAAATGGCGAACGAGTTCCGTATACCACTCACGGAATTTCTTTTCTCGGATGTGCCAATAAGGTAACACGGATCTTAAAAATTTGAGGCGTTTCATAAGATTAAGTTGCCAATCGGAAGTCACAATATCAAAGCGAATGCGGAAACCAAAAATCATAAATTCAGGCCGGTTCAAATGTTTATAAACAACCCTATCTCCGCGCTTAGGATCGACGTTGTAACGCGCAAAATCACGTTTCCTTTTTTCAACGCTCGTCAGTAAGTGAGCGACGTAAACTTCGTCTTTGATCAACATTACTTTATGAAGATAACGAATGACGGCTTGCGTGGCACGCAACCGATATTCGGATTTGTCTTGAGCTCTGATTTTCTTGATGAGATCCACATACCTGCGAGCATAATTAATTCCCTCAAACTGAATTAAATCATAAATTCGAAGTGCAAGATGCATATTGGTATCGTCATCCATTCGTAGCTGAGCCACGGTTCGAACCACTAAATTCCGGTAAGCACGCCCAAGTAACTGGCCTCGCCACCTAGTCGTTCTCAAAATCTCCTCTTTTTCAGCCAACACATGTTCATAAGTATCAGGCGCTTCCGTTGAAAATCGCTTTGGATCTGTTACCAAAAGGCGGCCCAAATTAAATGCATTCATATTTTCCTTTAACGCACTGGGGGGAACAGAAACTTCGATCGCCCAGCGAATGTTATCCAAATCTAAGGGAAGAAATCCCTTTTGATAAGCGATTCCCAACATAACGAGGTTCGCAAACACCTTGTTTCCTAAATATCGCTCTGCGACCTCCGAAAGATCCGCTCCAACATAACGATCGGAACGGGTTGCTCTTCGTATCATTTCTTCTAAGTCAGCGGTTCTAAAATCTTCCTTTCCGAGAAGCATGCTCACGGTAGGTGTCTTATGGATGTTGACCAAAGCAGAAGTAAACCGCGGACTTGCTACTCGTAGGTTCACCTTAGGATCGACGCTTCGAACCGCCTCCAAGATATCAAGACCGATGATAAGATTGGCTTTTCCATAAGGTGTAATGGGAGAAAGCACGCTTCCATTTTTGGAAAAAAGAATGTGCGAGTAAACGCCCCCATTTCGAATGGCAAGCCCTTTCTTGTCCGCAAACCTGACCTGATAACCTTGCTTTAAACCTGCTTGAACCACAATGGCAGTGACTACCCCAATTCCCATTCCGCCTACCCCGGCCGTATAAGCGCACCAAGTGCTTTCAAAATCTTCGCGTTTCGGGCTCGGCAAATCTTGAGTACTTAAATTAGAGTAATGTTCTTCTGGTGATTCAGAACGCTTTACAATTAATTCTTCAAAGGAAGGACATGCATGAATCTTAGTACACGCGCCGTCCGCTTTACACCAACTTAAATCGGTAATCAATTTTGGACCGTAAGGAGTTTCTTTCACCGTAAGTCCGGGGCATCCTGTCGCTTTGGTACATTCAAGACAATACTCACAAACCTCTGGTGTAATATTAATAAACCGTTTTTCAGGCAGGAAACCCCTTTCGCGAATCACCTGCTTTTCTTGCTTTGTCACTTTCCGGTCATACGTAATGCCGCATTCCTTATCGGCAATAATCACTTTCACCCCATCCTGCAAAAGTGTTTCCTCCATCAATTCTTTGTAGGATTCTCGATAGGCAGGGCTCACGCGATAAATAGGAATGTTGGTTCCTTTGGCCATCCCCTGGATTACCTCTTCAATATTCTGAGCAACCGTTTGGTTTCCAACGATGTCAAATTCCTGTGCGGCTGTGGGTTGATGGCCGGTCATAGCGGTCGTCCCGTTATCCAAAATGATAAAGGTAATGTCCTGATGGTGTTTGATGGCATCCGAAATTGCAATCATCCCGCTATGGAAAAAGGTGGAGTCTCCCATGAATACCGCTTGTTTATTCGTAATAAAAGGATCGATGCCTGCACCCGTTCCGCCGCCGAGTCCCATCCCTGAATAATTGTGCATGAGTTCTGTGTTGGGCTCAAACATGAGCATGGTGTAACAACCCGTGTCTCCATGAAAAACTAAATCCACAGCCTCACGCTGGTGGGTTTTTCTCATATAGGAAGGATCTTTAAAATTCTTTTTGATTTCGAGCAGGACGCTTGAGGAATCCCGATGGGGACAACCTGGACAGAACGTAGGTGTCCGCTGTGGAATGGAACAATTAAAAGACGCTGTTTCTTGAAGGAGCGCAAGTTCTCCTTCGATTCGGTCGTTATCCACATGAAGCTTGTGAGACATCTTTAGGAAAAGAGGACCCAACCGTTCAATTAAAATGGAAGGGTTCAGACCGCGGGTTGAGGGAATCCCGGGTAAATCATGCGGAAACTCTTTTCCCCAAACAGGCACAAACTTCCCCAGTTTTCCGGTTTGATGAAGATGCGTCAGGAGCGTTGCGATTTGCGACTCGATAAAATCACGCCTTTCCTCAATGATGAACACTTGTTCTAAGGGTTCGACAAATTCCCGAACAAGCAACTCGTCTAAAGGAAAAGTAATCCCCAATTTCAAAATCGGAAAGCGACCCATTAAACCTAATTCGTGAAGCGCATGCTCCAAATAACTATAAGCAATACCCGAAGTAATAAATCCTATGTGTTTTGAAGTTCCAGCATTTAGAATTTTGTTCACCTCATAAAGCTGGCCAAAACGGATCAGATTGTCATATCGATCGACTAAACTTTCTTCTTGCACAGCCGTTCGAGGGGAAAGGATGACCGTCTCTTCAACGGGAATAGAGGCTGTCTCAATTTCAACTGGCCGCCTGGCATTAATCGTAGGATATTGATTGGAGTAGACGGTTACCGAACCGCCGCCGTCCGCCAGATTGGTCGTGACAATATAAGCAATGTACAAATTGGCTTTGGCCGAAAGATCGAGACCTACTGAAACCCAATCCTTGAGTTCTTGAAACGTGGCGGGTTCTAACACAGGCATGTGAAGGTGTTTAGCAAGAAAACGAGAATCGCTCGGAACTTGGGTGCTTTCCGACCAGGGATCATCCCCGATTACAATTAAAGCGCCCCCTTTATGAGAAGCCTTTGACAGATTTCCTAAAGCGAGCCCGTCGCTTGCCACGTGTGCTCCAACACTTTTCATGGCCACGACGGCTTTGATGTCTTCCATCTGAGCGCCGTTGACCCGAGCTGCACCCAATGCCTCGTTATTTGCAATTTGAAAGACGATTCCTTTATCTCTTAAAAGTTCTTTAATGTTGCGGCCCGAATTGAAAAAATCCGCAATGGGAGAACCAGGGTAGCCAGTTAACAGACCGACCTTCCCCTCAAGTGCTCCTTTGAGAAGAAGCTCCGTTCCCGTATAGGCTTGCGTCCCGCGATCTTGTACAAAGCGATTATCCATAAATATCCCTTATCCTTGCTACATTGTACCAGCTATTTAGAACAAAAGGTGAAAGAAAAACGACCCCTTACTCAGGCAACTTGAATTTTTCTCGTAACGTAGCATAATAACTCCGTTTAGAACTCTTCACCAATCGAAAATGACTAATGGAACGCGTTACCTCAACCACAGATTGGTTATCGATTGGGACGTCGGTTTGTCCATCAGCGGTCAGCAGTGCTTTTTCCCTGGCTTCGTTACACGTAATCCGAATTCGAACCGGCTCTTTTCCCGAAACGACAAGCGGCCTCAGCGCAGAAGCATGGGGGCAGATAGGCGTTATGATGATGTGATCTAATGAGGGGTGGACAATTGGACCGCCGGCGGACAAAGAATAAGCAGTAGAACCCGTTGGGGTTGCCACAATCACGCCATCTCCGAAAAACCGAGTCGCTCGTTCACCGCCAATGTCGATTTGAATCGCCATATAACGAGTAAGTCCTTCGCGGTTAATGACAATGTCATTCAACGCTTGAAATCTTCTTTCCTTCTCAGTGCCCGCGCGAGCATTTTCCCATCGTACGCTGGCACTCAAAAGCATCCGCTCTTCAATCTGGCATTGACCTGAAAAAATGAGTTTTAGCTCGTCATAAAGTTCCTCGACTCGAACTTCGGTCAAGAAACCAAGACTTCCGATATTGACTCCTAAGACGGGAATCATCCGATCGATCATTCTCCCAGCCAGATGCAAAATTGTTCCATCGCCTCCCAAACAAATGAAAAGATCAGCTTCAGACACAATTTTTTCGATTGGGACTTTGAGTGCGTCAAGTACCTGAGTGCCACGCTTCTCGAGCCACTCACACAATTCTTGTCTTAGCTCGTCTGCATTTGGTTTCGTGGGATTGGTTAAAATACCAACCCGTTGGATGGATGAAACGCCTACCATGGGATTAGCTGGGGAGATGCTCGCGGAGATGAGAACCCAATTTGATAGTTTCCGAAATTTGTGCCGCCAACCGCTCCGGGGACAAACCAAATCGGTCGAGCAACTTTTCACGAGACCCATGCTCGATAAATTCATCGGGAAGAGCAAAACGTTTTACGCGAACGTCCTGAATTTCTTTTTGCTCTAAAAATTCAAGCACCTTAGAACCAAAGCCACCCGTCAACACGTGTTCTTCAACGGTAAAAACATAAGGACTCTTCTGAATGGCCTCGAGAATTAGTTTTTTATCTAACGGTTTTACAAAACGCATGTTACAAACTGTTGTCTGAATCCCTTCTTGCGCAAGAAGCTGGGCACATTTAAGCGACGGTTCTACCATACTTCCAAGGGTGAGGATAGTAAGATCAGCCCCATCTCTTAAAATTTCCCCTTCTCCAATTCCAAATGCGGTGGTAGGAGCCTGAAGATCTTGAGGGATCGTAGCGCGAGGATAACGCATCGCAAAAAGATAAGGATAATCTACCCCCAACTTCAGCATGTGGAACATTTCAGCGCCATCTTTCGGTGCACAAATAACAACATCTGGAATGTGTCCGAGATAACTGATATCGAAAACTCCATTGTGAGTCGCGCCGTCCGCTCCAACCAAACCTGCACGATCCAGACATAATGTCACGTTCAACTTTTGTAGAGCGACATCGTGAATCAGTTGATCTTGAGAACGCTGGAGGAAGGTTGAATAAATAGCACAAATGGGTTTCATACCACCTTTTGCAAGCGCCCCTGCGAAGGTGACCGCATGTTGTTCTGCGATTCCAACGTCAAAAAAACGATCCGGGAACTCCTTCGCAAACTTATTCAAACCAGTGCCCGAAGGCATGGCGGCTGTAATCGCGACCACTTTTTCATCTTCACGCGCGAGTTGTAAAACTGCTTGAGCAAATGCTTCAGTGTAACTAATTTCTGCTTGAATCTTTACCTCCGAAGGGCTCTTCACTTTTTCACCTGTCTTCACATTAAATGGGGTTACCCCATGCAATTTTTCCGCATCCCGTTCGGCAAATTCATAACCTTTCCCTTTTTGAGTCACAATATGAAGTAAACAGACGTCATCGAGCTTCAAAATATTCTCAAGGGTTTTGATCAACCCGATCACGTCATGACCATTGACCGGCCCAAAATAACGGAAACCCAACTCTTCAAAAATGATTCCTGGAACTAAAAGATGCTTAAAACTTTCAAAACCGTAATCGGCAAGCTTTCTCAAGCGCGGGAAATGATTAAGCTGTTTCTCGACTTCGTTTCGAATTCGGTTGTAAAGCGGATTGGTAATAATTTTGTTTAAGTATTTGCTAATCGCACCTACATTTTTAGAAATTGACATCTCGTTATCATTCAAAATAATGACCATCCGCTTCTTCAAGTGTCCCGCATTATTTAAAGCCTCATACGCCAAGCCGCCTGTGAGTGCCCCATCACCCACCACAACCACCACATTTTCTTTTCCGCCTTGCAGATCACGGGCAACAGCAAGACCAAGCCCTTGGGAAATCGCGGTACACGCATGGCCTACAATAAATTGATCGTGTGAACTCTCAAAGGGAGAAGGAAAACCGCTTATTCCATCTCCTTGACGAAGCGTATTCATCTTGTCTCTGCGTCCCGTAATCATTTTATGTACATAAGCCTGGTGTCCAACATCCCAGCAAATTTTATCGCGAGGAGAATTGAGCACATAATGCAAAGCAACATTCAGTTCAACACCGCCTAAACTTGCTCCTAAATGTCCGCCTGTTTTTGAAACTGACTCGATGAGAAAGGTACGGTACTCTTCGCACACCTTGGGAAGCTCAGAAACCGAGACCTTTTTGAGATCTCGGGGAGAATTGATTTTGGGGATATATTGATACTTTTCCATCTGCGTAAATTTTATGATTGATTCCAGCGACTGAACACCAAATCAGCAATTTGAACCAGACGAAGGTTATTTTTAAAAGAAGACACTTCCTGTTTTGCCTTTTCGATCACTTCCTGAGCTTTTTCCTTTGCCTCATGAGCGCCCATAAAACGCAAATACCCATCACCGTCCAGTATATCATCGATAATTTGGAAGGCGAAGCCTAAATATTCACCGAATCTGAGGATATGAGCTTCCTCTTCTGGCTTTGCGCCCGCTATAATCGCCCCCGCAAGGCAGCTCACTTTAATCAATTGGCCAGTCTTATAAATGTGGATGGCATCGAGAAGCGGGAGGTCTACTTCATTCGGATCGACGACCAACTCCAAGACCTGACCTCCCACCATCCCAAAAGTTCCGGCTGCTTGGCCAAGTTCATCCAAAATACGGTGTGCTTTCTTACTGTCTTTGAGCTTCGAAACCACTTGGAACGCAAGAGTCAGCAACGCATCCCCTGCAAGGAGCGCGATCGCTTCGCCATATTGTTTATGGCAAGTAGGCTTGCCGCGTCTGAGCACATCGTTATCAAGACACGGAAGATCATCATGAATCAATGAATAGCAGTGAATCAACTCAACCGCACAGGCGGGAATTAACGCTTCTTCTTCCCTGCCTCCTAACATTTCTGAAACGGCAAGACATAGAAGCGGTCTGATTCGTTTGCCGCCGTCCAGAACTGAATAGCGCATCGCCTCGTGAATCCGAGATAAACGCTGCGCTGGCTTTGGAAGAAACTCATCGAGCATCTGTTCAATGCGAGCTAAGCAGTCTTGAAAATAAACTTCTAAACTCATGAAATTCCTAAATTAAAAGGGGATCGTCAGATCGCTCTGAGTCCTCGCCCCGTTTTTTAGCCCTCTTACGCTCCGGTTCTGGCACTGTTCCGCTAAGAGCTTTTGTCAAAACCTCAATTTTCGTCTCAGCTTGAGTTAATTTCTGAGCACAAAGCCGTGAAAGTTTAACTCCCTCTTCATATTTCTTGAGTGCATCTTCAAGCGGCATGTTTCCGTTTTCCAAATCCTCTACAATTTTTTCAAGACGTTCAAGTGCCTTTTCAAATTTAAGTTCTGACTCCATATTACACTCCCAACTCGGTTACTTTTGACTTCAAAACGCCTGACTTTAATTGTGTTTTAATCACTTCCCCAACTGAAACCTGTTTTATCTCTTTAAGTAAATTCCCTTCCCGATCAAAGGTAATGCTATAGCCACGATCCAGAATGGCGAGAGGGCTTAACGCGTGGAGTTTCCCAGTCCAGCTTTGAAAACTTTGTTTCTTCTCTTGAACAATTCTTTTGAGATAATTTTGCATCTGCCTCAGCAATTCGTCCACCCGCTGGGAAAGTTGTTGGAGATAAACTCGCGGCTGGCGAAACGCATAACTCTCCTGGAGATTTATAAGGGCTTCGCGCTTGGCCTCAAGAAGACTTTTCATGCTGTACTGCATCCGTTCCCGAATTTCGCGAAGTCGTCCACTCAACTCATCCCAATGCATCACCAGTTTCTCAGCAGCTGCAGTCGGTGTATGAGCACGATAATCAGCAACAAAATCTGAAATGGTCCAATCCACTTCATGACCTACAGCCGAAATGACCGGGATTTTAGATTTTGCAATCGCCCGAGCAACCACTTCTTCGTTAAACGCCCAAAGATCTTCCAGGCTTCCGCCGCCACGACCCACAATGATGACATCTAAATCTTGAGACCGATTCAAATTATCAATGGCATCGCCAATTTCTTCGCATGCTCCTTCTCCTTGAACTTTAACGGGATAAAGCAAAACTTCAAGTCCGTAGGTACGTTTCTTGAAAATTTTGAATATGTCCTGGATGGCAGCACCTGTTGGAGAGGTTACGATTCCAATACGCTTGGGATAGCCCGGAATTAGCTTCTTCCTGTCTTCACTAAAAAGGCCTTCTTTCTCGAGCTTCTCTTTAAGTTGCAGGAAGGCAAGCTGAAGAGCACCTAACCCCTTTGGCTCAAGGCGCTGAACATAAATTTGATACTGACCTCGCTGATCGTAAACCGAAATGCGGCCAATGCAAATAACGTGAAGTCCGTCCTTAAGTTCAAATTTGAGGAACTGGTTTGCGTTCGCAAAAAATACAGCGTTGAGTTGAGCACTTTGATCCTTTAAGGTGAAATACATATGCCCGGAACTGTGATGTTTAAAATTAGAAATTTCTCCTTCCACCCAAACAGTTTGAAATTCGGATTCCAAAAGGGCACGAATCTGGCGTGTAATTTCGCTGACCGTATAAATTTTTTGGCTCGGAATGACCTCGGGGTTAACCTGTGCCATTGAGTTTCTCATGTATTCGTTTGATGTTTTCGGCCTTCCCTGTGTTGACATCAATTTCGACTAACGCTCCCGATAAACGAACGTCCTCAGTAGCCACCTCCATCGGGCCAGGAAGCTGGGTGAGAAATCGATGGAGTACCTGACTAATATCCCGACCTAAGACAGATCGATAAGGACCTGTCATCCCCAGTTCCGTTATGTAAGCTGTTCCTTTCGGAAGAATGGATTCGTCCGCCGTCTGAATATGAGTATGCGTTCCATAAACTGCGCTGACCTGGCCATCCAAAAACCAGCCCATGGCTACCTTTTCGGAAGTTGCCTCTGCATGAAAATCCACGAGAACAATTTTTGCCTCTCGGCCCAATGTTTTGAGCGCTGCTTCTACCGTCTGAAAAGGACAATCGAGCGACTGAAGAAATACCCGCCCTAACAAATTGATGACAGCCACCTTAACCCCCTTGGCCGTCGTCGCTACAATTAAACCATTCCCAGGCGTACCTTTAGGATAATTAAGAGGTCTTAAAACACGCGGATTTTCCCCGAGTACCGAGAGGGCTTCTTTCTTCTTGAACACGTGATCTCCGGTGGTAATGACATCGACGCCATTTTCGAGAAGTTCTTGAACCGTATCATGCGTTACACTTGAACCACCCGCCAAGTTTTCACCATTCACAACAACCAAATCAATGCCTCGAGCTTGCCTTAGTTTGGGAATAAGTTTTCGGCAGGCTTCGCGCCCAGGTTTTCCTACCGTATCGCCTACCACTAAAATTTTGACTGTATCCATAACTAATTCGTAATCACTCGATCGACCGAAATGTCCGTTGCGTTCACGGGAATTGAATCAAAAACTTGAAAATCAAAGGCAAGACCATATCGCGTTACACGCTTCGGCACAGTTTTGAGAAACCGATCATAATATCCCTTGCCGCGACCTAAGCGGTGGCCTTTCTGATCAAAAGCAAGCCCGGGAACGAAAATGAGGTCAAGCTGGGAAACTTCGAACGGTTTCACAAGTTCCTTCCGCGGCTCTTTAATCCCGTAAGTTCCCGGAATTAAATCGCGATCTGGATCACCAATCTGAACTGCCATAAGAGCTTGGTTCGCTTGACTCACAAAAGGAACGACAACCGTTTGCCCTTTGCTTAATGCCTCCTCAAGAAGCCGCGTTGTGTTTACCTCAGCCGCAAGCGGAACATAAAACATCACCGCGCGACTTGTCCGATAAACCGAATCCTGCTTCAATTTCTGAATGATCGCATCGCTCTTTTGACGCCTGAGTTCGAGCGAATGTCTTTTCAACTTTTCAAGGATCGCTTTTCTGAATTTTTCCTTCTCAAGGCCAACATCCATATTGTTTTGTCTATCGGTTCTCCTTCGCACAGTCCTTAACGGCTGTGCTTCGGAGGAACATTCTGCTCCGTTCAACCATTCCTGCGAAGCTGCGCCGATAAGGACGCAGCGGAGCAGAATGCGCCCGGGGAGAATCGAACTCCCAACCCCCTCCTTAGGACGGAGATGCTCTATCCAATTGAGCTACAGGCGCAAACATCCTTAATTATTCTTTTCATTGATCGAGGTTTGCGCCAGTACCGACGTCTCATTTCTTCTACTTGATCGAAGTCGGTGCAGGCGCAACAAACTATTAAGGTAACCC
>JACOVU010000049.1 GCA_016177155.1 Candidatus Omnitrophota bacterium
CCTTTACGGTGCGCGTGGGATTACCGATTGGTAACCCTATGCCAGCTTCATGGATCTTCAAATCACAAAGTTTAAGGAAGCTGGCTAGGGTGAGGGGTCGAAAACTCCCCGACCCCTCATCTATTTGTCTATTTGATCGGCATTCAAAGAGGTATTCTACATTCCCTGAGGCTAATGCACAAGAAAGATGCTCGGGATTAAGATCGGAAGAATTTTAAATATCTAACGGGCAACTTTTTTCTTATATTTACTCTCGTACATACGCTTATCGGCTTCTGCGAGAAGATCTTCAATGGAAGCAGGTTTTTCAGGATCAAAACACGTCACGCCGATACTTAAGGACAATGGAGCGGTCAATAATTTGCTGGTCCCATGATATTCTTTTAAGCGGTTATCCAAACGCAACAAAAGGGGTTTCGATCCTTCTAGATTCGCATCAATCGCGAGCATCGCAAACTCATCTCCTCCGATTCGAGCGAGGATGTCCGATTTTCTAAAGGTCTCTTTTAAGATCTCGGAAGCGTAAATCAACGCCTGGTCGCCCTGTGGATGGCCAAATTGATCGTTGATTCGCTTCAGATGGTCTAGATCCGCTACAAAAATCAAAAAGCCTTTCTTGGTTCTTAATGCAAGCTTTGCGTGCTGTTCACTCAGCATCATAAAACCGCGGCGATTCAAAAGTCCCGTTAACGAATCAACTAAGGCCATACTCCGAAGTTCTTCCTCCATCCGGTTGCGTTCCATCGCATATCGAATCACACGCGACAACATTTTGCCATCCGCTTCTCCTTTGATCAGATAGTCTTGAGCTCCCTTTCGAACCGCTTCAATAGCAAGCGCTTCGTCATCCATTCCGGTCAAAACAAGAATCGGAATTTTTGCGCCTAAAGGTTTGATTTTAACCAGCGTTTCCATTCCATGACTATCAGGCAAATTAAGGTCCAATAAGATAACGTCGAAATCGCATTGAGCAAGTTTTTGGATGGCAACGTCAAGCCGGGGGGCAATTTCAATATGGAACGCAGGATCTTTTTGCTGACCAAGCCGCGCACCGATCAGATCGGCGTAATCAGAATTGTCTTCGACAATCAAAAGTTTTTTTGTTTCCACGTCGTCTCTGGTTGGTAACCTTATGATGGTTTTTTGCCGAGCTTAACGCTCGTCAATTCCGGTAAAGTGAAGCTAACTTTGCGGTCTAACATTTCGGTAATGATTTCGGGCGGAACGGGTTTGCTAGCCAGATATCCTTGCATCTCATCGCATTTATGTGCTCTCAAAAATGTCAATTGCTCCTTCGTTTCCACGCCTTCCGCAATCACTTTCATTTTCAAACTATGTGCGAGATCAATAATCGTGGAAACGATTGCTGCATCATCAGGATCGGTGGTAATATCACGAATAAATGATTGATCAATTTTAAGCGCTTGGATTGCAAAACGCTTGAGATAGGTTAATGAAGAATAACCCGTACCAAAATCATCAATAAACACTTCAACCCCAAGACTGGCGACCTCTTTAATGGCCAAACTGACATCTTCTAAGTTCTCTGCGAAAACACTTTCTGTAATTTCGAGTCCCAGTCGATGTGGATCAATTTTGTTCTCAGAAATGACTTGCGAAATGAACGTTTTGAAATTCCGTTGAGACAACAGCTGACGAGGAGATAAATTAATTGCCACTGTGAGAAACTCATATCCTTTTTCTTGCCACAATTTCTTCTGAGCACATGCTGTGCGCAATACCCATTCGCCCACTTGTAGGATTAATCCCGTCTCTTCCGCAATCGGAATAAACTCAGCGGGAGAAACCAAACCGCGATCAGGATGTTGCCAGCGGATAAGAGCCTCAACCCCCACTATTTTCCCCATATCGCCATTAAGCGAAATGATCGGTTGATAATGGAGCCGAAATTCGCTGCGTTCTATGGCGCGCCGCAGACCGGTTTCCATTTCCAAATAACCCATGACACGGGAATGCATCTTGGGATCAAAGATTTCATGCCGCCCTTTCCCTTGTGACTTCGCACGATACATGGCAACCTCAGCATCCCGAAGAATATCATCGGAACGATCATAATTGGGGTCGCCCAACACAACGCCGATACTGACCGTAATATAAATTTCCCGGTCGGCCAAATTAAAAGGGACGAGGAGCGACTCATTAATCCGATTCACGATGCGCGTTGCATCTCCAATGCCCTCAATATCATCCAGCAAGACAACAAATTCATCGCCGCCTAATCTCGCAAGCGTATCTTGATGACGAATGGAAGTCGCCAGCCTTTTCGAAAGCGAGATCAACAATTGATCGCCTGTTGCGTGGCCCAAGCTATCATTGAGAACGCGGAAACGATCTACTTCGATAAAAAGCAAAGCATAAATGAAATCTCCTCTGCGCTTTGCCCGACCCATCGCTCGTCCTACACGATCCATCAAAAGTGCTTTATTGGGCAAACCGGTCAACCCATCATGAAAAGCATCGTGTAACAATTGCTCTTCAGTGCGTTTTCGGTAAGTAATATCCGTTTGAGATCCTGCGATTCGATACGCTTTCTCTTCATTGTCTTGAACTGCTACACCACGTACCAGCATCCAACGATAAGTTCCATCCTTGTGCCGAATCCGATGTTCATTTTGGAAATGCCGGCTGACCCCATCTAAGTGCCACGAAATTTCGGACTTCACCCGTTCCAGATCATCGGGGTGGATTCGGTCAAACCACTCACTGGGCTTCGTGCCAACTTCGTTATCCGAATACCCCAGCATGGATTTCCAACGTGGAGAGAAATAAATCTCATCTTTTTTCAGATCCCAGTCCCAAATTCCGTCATTTGCACCTGTCACCGCTAGCTCATACCGCTCTTCGCTTTGCTTGAGCGCGGCTCCCATTTTCATTCGTTCAACAATCTCCATTTCCAAACTCTTATTGGCCTTTTTCAATTCTTGAGTTCGTTCTTCCACACGTAATTCCAATTGGTCATGAGCCGAGCGAAGCGTCTCAGCGATTCGTTGGCGCGTGTCAATGACGCGAAAAACCACATAGGTCAGAAAAACTGTTACCGCAATAATCAATCCATAAACGATGATGAGAAGACGCAACTGTGCATTGCGAACAAGAAAAGCGCTCTGGAGAGGTTCATAGATGACAACACCCCAGCCATAATTTTTTAAAACAGCATAGGTGGCCGCCATTTTCTTTCGCTCATACGGATCGAGGACGATCGTTTTGCCGCCCTCTCCTTTCATGATCCCGCCCAGAAACGAAAGATGTGAAAAATCTGGAACATAACCGCGTGAGGGCACGGCTGAATGAGTAACAATATGTCCGCTCCTATCAACAAAATAAATTTGGCCCTTTTCTGTATCCTCCTTGTGAATTTTAAGCCAGCTCAATAAAGCATCCAACCGAACCTGAAGGACCAAGATACCAGATATCTGTTTATTTTTGCTTCGGACCGGAATGGCAACTGCAATGACGGCATATTGTGGTTTTACATATCTTTTGTAAACTTCCGAGACGTAAGGTTTCCATCCTTTACTTACTCCCTTAAACCAATCCCGATAAGCAAAATTGTTTCCAGCCGCGTCTCCCATTGCAGGACTGTCAGCCATTAAAGTGCCTTTTGCATCTGTTAAGAAAACTCGTTCAATAAAAGGAGATTCATTTGGAACATTTCCAGCCAGCGTGATCGCCTCATTCCAACGTCCCTCGCTCACCAAATCGCTCAGCGGAAAACGAGCTGCCAGCGAAACGCCAATATCCACGAGACGGTCAAAACGCTCTTGCAACGTAAGGGCATAAAGGCGTGCTATAGATTGTTTTCGAGATAAGATGGAGTTGGTTAATTCTCTTTCGGTCCTGAGGAAGCTAATGACCGCAATCAGAATAACAGGAAGGAGTAAGGAAAAGAAAACGACGGCTGGAGCTAGTTTTCTAAAACCTCTTAATTTCCGGTCTGTCCTCACTCGCGAGACGTTCATTTGGTTTGGCTACTCATCTTTCTTAAACTTTACCATACAACTGAAGAGGTAGCAAAATTACCTTAAAAATTAAATGGCTCTCATTTTCTAAATAAAATTTATGTAACTCTATTTAATATAATGATTTACAATATAACTCCTGGCCAAAATGTTTGTTAAAATATACCCCTTAAAACCTCATTGACTTTCTAAGCTTTATCGCTTAACCTCTACTTCCACCTAATAGGAGGTGTAACCCGGAATATTCCCAGGGATCGATAAGTCCCTCAGCCTTTTTTGACGGATTCAGTTCATCAAAAAGGGTGGGTAGCAGAGTGGAGTAAAGCTGTGAATTGCCACCCTGACGTTGGAAAAATATAAGAAATTGCGCCTTCTAATTTTGAGTTGTAGTCCTCAGACGTAAGAGGAGTACCTCTTAAAATTGAAAGGCCTTTTTTTTAGGTATTTGAATAGACGATGGGGTTGACATGTCTTATGGTTGAAAACAGGAAGGAGGTGACAACATGAAAAAGAATCTACTCGTTATTGCGTTGGTCGTTGTTGCTTTGGCAATCGCAAACGTTGCCTTTGCAGATGCAATCAGCGGAAAGGTTGTGAGCGCTGATGCCACGGCAAAGACAATCACGATCAGCAAAGTTAATGCTGAAACCGGAGCTGAGGAAAACGCGGTGATTTCGGTAAACGATGCAACAACGTATACTGGAGTTTCTGCTTTGGAAGGTCTTGTAGCAGGCGATGAAGTGACTATCGAAGCCTCTCAAGATGCTACCACTCAAGCCTGGACTGCTGCTTCTGTTGAAAAGGTAGTGGCCGAGGCCGCTCCCGCTGCTGAAGCTGCTCCCGCTGCTGAGTAAGTAAGAATGTCGCCTAATTCTAAACCATTTATCCGCCAAAGGACGGATCCGTCCTCCGGCGGAGAACGGGAAAAGCGAGCTGGGGGTGAACCCCTGATCGAACGATCAGGGGCGGGCTACTCTCGGGTCCGAACCCAAAACTAATCCCGTAGGCGTTCGAGAGTGCACTCATAAGAGAAAAAGGTCAGCCAGAAATGGCTGACCTTTTTTTGACAAGAGACAAAAGAACGGAAATAATAAGTATTGATGCGATCACACTCAGTGCTTGAGTGATCGGAATTCGGTAGAAATCAGAAACAAGCATTTTTACACCAACAAATGTAAGTATCACTGAAAGACCGTAGCTCAAATATCGAAATTTTCGCATCATTCCTGCCAGTGCAAAATAAAGCGCTCGAAGCCCCAAGATAGCTAAAATGTTCGAGGTAAAAACTATAAATGGATCGAGCGTAACAGCAAAAATGGCTGGAATTGAGTCCACCGCAAAAATCAAATCCGTCGTCTCCACCACAATCAAAACCACAAGCAGCGGTGTTGCAATGAATTTCCCACTGCGCTTTACTAAAAACTTATTCCCCTCATAATCTGCCGTAACGGGCACAAACCGCCTAAAGAGCTTCAAAACGGGATTTCGCTCGGGTTCGAATTCTTTATCTTTTTCGGTCATCATCCGAAAACCCGTCCACACAAGCAGCGCACCAAAAACATAAATGATCCAATGGAACTGATGAATCAACGCAAGACCCGCTAAAATAAAAACGCCGCGCAAAATAATCGCGCCTAAAATGCCCCAGAAAAGAACCGTTCGTTGAACTTGGGCGGGAACTTTAAAATAAGTAAAAATGAGAAGAAACACAAAAATATTATCCATGCTGAGCGACTTTTCAATTAAATAGCCTGTGAAGAACTCAAGCGCAGTGTGGGGGCCACGGGTAAAATAAACACCAACATTAAACAGCAACGCGAGCGAAATCCAAAACGCGGTAAGTAGGAGAGATTCTCTGATCCGAATTTCATGGGCTTTCCGCTGAAACAAACCCAAATCCAAAATCAGCATCGCAACGATAAAAACAATAAAACCGCCCCACGCCAAACCTTCATGCATAACAAGATCCCTTTATGTTGAAAGAAGTGGGTTCGTGCAGTTAATATGGATGAAGAATTGTACGGATCAAAGTCCCATAACTCAAGCTAATTTGTAATTTCATTTTTCTTCCCGGGCGATGGAGTTTCAATCGTGCGGGATTCTGAGGTTTGTATAAAATCATCCACGTTCGAATCTGACCGCGTCATAGCCACTGCACCACCTGCAGAACCCGCAGCTACTGCACCGCCTGCCGCTAAAAACGTTCCTCCTCCTGAAGCAGCGCCGCCCGCACTAGCAGCAGGAGCGACCGCCATACCAACCGCCCCACCTGCTACGCCGAGCGTTGCTAACGTTGCCGCAAAGATATAAACTTTTTTTGCAGAGGAATAAGGCCCGTCATAAGGAATTTCCCCTGATTTTACTTTGGGGTCAAGCATTCGGTAATCAGGACGCGAAACTTTCGTGCGTGCACCCAAAAAAGGGGTGTTAGGATCGAACGATTCTTGTGAAACAATGCTGACATAAGGCTTTCCTGTTTTCGGATGTTCTCGAATAATCACTTGAGTCTTTGTTTCTTCAAATACTTCGGAAGTGGGAAACGCAGACGCTGAGTTTAAGAACATCAGAAAGCCTAGGAATACATGAAAAATTGTTTTGAACATTTAAACTTGAGTGGATTGGCTATCCCAAACCCCATTCTGAATGGAGTCTTGCAAGTATTGTATAATCCCTAAAATATTGTTTTCAATCGCCGCATTCAAATTGACTTGAGGGCCGCCTTTCTTGGAGAACACTTTTTCAGCATCACTTGAACCCGTTGCCTCAAAGCGGCCCAATAACTTCAAATTTGGATCTAACACAACAGTTTCGGTCGTAAGGAGGAGCGCATGACTTCCCCACCTCAGACGATTTTTAAATTCTTTGATTCGAACCACCACTAAATAAGGAATCCCATAGCGCTTCAAAGTTTTGGCTGTAGGTTCAGTTTCAAGAAAGATAAATTGATCAAAACTGGATTGGAAGGCTTCCACCAGCATGGGGGCAAAAGCTTCTCCCACATGATAAGTTTGTGGATCGCCCGTGCGGCCTCCGCGGTCGTGTGAAAGATAGGTCATCACTTCGGAAGGGAGATATAAGGCAACGCGATTCGGAAGCGGAGAAACTTTTTCCACGAAGTTCTGAGACAAAAGGCCCGGTGCGTGGATATCCCACCCGAAAATAGAGGCACATCCTACACAAAAAACGACTAGACTTAATGCGAAAGCAAATCGAAGGTAATGCTTCCTCAAGCTCAGACGTTTGAAGTTTGGGAAGTAATGCGCACTTCCCTTTGGGGAAACGGGATTTTCACATTCGCTGCTTGCAACGCTTTATAGACCGCAAGATTGACAGCATGTGAGATCTGAAGAAATTTGACCGTGGGCATCCAATATCGATAATTGATGTTGATGCTCGAATCCGCAAACGCCTGGATTCCGACTTGAGGCGGCGGCGTCTTTCGAATATCGCCAAATTGTCTGAGTGTATTTTTAATCGTCTCGATAGCACGATCAGGATCGCTGTCATAACTAATCCCAATCAGGCCATCTGCTGCGCAATTTTCTTTAGAATTGTGAAGAATCTCACCCACAATATGTTTATTCGGGATGGTAATCGCAACGCCATCTTCAGTCACTAAAATGGTGGAAGCAAGTTTTACTTCTTTCACGACCCCGCTCACTCCGACCACGGTGATGGTATCTCCCACTATGAACGGGCGTCCTAAAATAATAGACAGCCCTGCCCCATAATTAGAAAGCGGGCCTTGAATCGCATACGTCGCGCCAAAGGCTGCTGCACCAATAGCGGCTACGAATGGAGCGATTGTAATTCCAAATTTGCCCAACGCAATAATCACCGAAAACGCAACGATAATAATCCGCGTTACACTTGCCAAAAAATTAGAAAGCGTAACATCCAGTTTCCGCTTTGTGCATATGGTGAGAGTTAATTTGCCCGCCCATTTGCTCAAAAGAACACCCACCACCAAAATAATAATAGCTCCCAAAATCTGAAAGCTGTAATTCACTGAAAATTCAATCAGGGTATTAATCAACTTTTGGGCTGCGCCAATTTGCTCTTCCATTCTCATCCTCCACTCCTCTTAAAAACTGGACATAGTTTAGTTCGAAATCACGATTTTTCAATGGATTTTAGTGAACTTGAACAGGTTTCACAAAAACGCCGCTTTCAATGCTGCTCTTTACGGCAGGCCGATACATTTTTTCGATATATTCGATCAGCATTCGGTCCGTGCTGAATTGACGCGTAATCGTTCGTATGGATTCTTTCATGAGAGCAACCCAGCTGGATGAAAATTCTAGGGCGGAATCTTTTTTTCTTTTTTTGCCTTGTTCAAAATAGACAGGAAGAATGGTTTTCTCTAGCAATCCAAATAATTCCTCGCGATCTTGAGCTGTAGACTCCAAAGTTCCTTTCCCAAATACCCAACCATTTCTACCCTGTTGGATTCCCTCAGCCACCCAACCATCCGGAATCGAAACGTTCAAAACGCCATTCATTCCTGCTTTCATCCCGCTTGTGCCGCTCGCTTCATAAGGGCGAATTGGGTTGTTGAGCCAAATGTCAACGCCGGCCGTCAAATACCGCGCCAAATCAATGTCATAATCTTGAATAAAAACGAGTTGAGATCGGAAACGCCGTTCCTTTGAACGCTTCGCCAAGCGTTCGGCAATCTGGACAATATCGTGAATTCGTTTAATACCAGGTATATTGTTTGGGTGCGGCTTACCTGAATACAGGATATGGATTGGCTTTCCGTATTTTTTGCAATTTTTCTCTAGGAACTGCAACAACTTTTCTTCGTCCTCGAGAAACATGGTGACCCGCTTGTAATCAGCAAATCTGCGAGCAAAACCAATCATGAATGAATCCACATCCAAAAGATCATGAGTTCGGTCATAAATCAACTGACTGTCTACTTTTTCACGCAACAGTTGATCCGCAAGTCGTTCACGAACTTTCTCAATCAACTTGGTTTTAAACTCAAGATGAAGATACCAAATTTTTTCATCTTCAATTTCATCGACATGGTCAATTCCTCCCCGCGTTTCAATCAATTGTCTCAAGAGAGGTTTCTGCCAATAGGGAGCATGAACAGAATTGGTAATATGACCAATGGGCACGTTGTTTCCTTCGGCGTCATGGTTCCCCCACGCATAACCCCACATTTTTCGGCATACTTCACCATGAAGCGCGCTCACCCCATTTCGGAATGCGCCCGACAGAAGAAGGGCAAGTTTCGTCATATCAAACATATTCTCTTTGTTTCTGGCACAATTAAAAATAACTTCGCGTTCTTGATGGCTTAGAAAACCGTCTAAATAAGGAGTTAAATATTCCTGAGCGAGGCGCTCCTCATAGCGTTCGTTTCCTTCGGGCACGGGCGTATGAGTGGTGAAACCAATCACTTGAGCTGCCTTTGCCCGCGCCTCTTCGAAAGAAAGCCTATTCCGTTGCATGATCTGACGAATGACTTCAAGCGCTGCAAAGGCAACATGTCCCTCATTCAGGTGAAATGCCCTAGGTTCATAGCCTGCTGCTTGAAGAACCTGAACGCCCCCAATGCCCAAAAGGATTTCTTGCTCGATGCGGCGCCTTCTTTCTTCTTCATGCTGCTTTTGGGACGCATAAAGCCTCCTCGTAATGTGTCTGTCATGAACTCGGTTTTCCGCAAGATTGGAATCCAGGAAAAGAAGCTCATTACGTCCCAGCCGGGCACGCCAAACCCGAGCCTTGACTTTGCGGCCATTCATCATGACTTGAACTGCTAAATCTTCATTCGTTCCTACCCGCTTGACAGGTTCAAGAGGCAAGAAATCCCGAACGGGTTTTTTACCGGGCACAATGCTGTCATAAGCCACTTTCATCGTTCCGTCAGACAAAACTTCTTGTTCATAATAACCATGAAGGTAAAAAAGACCGAGCCCCACCATCTTAAGTCCTAAATCACTTGCTCCGCGAAGATGATCTCCAGACAAAATCCCTAAACCCCCTGAGTAAGTTCTCATGATATCGATTCCATATTCCATCGAGAAATAAGCGATCGTTCGATCGGAAAGATCTGGATAATGCTCGGAAACATACGTTTCTTGAGGGTTCATGTAGGTTTTGAATGCTTGATCTACTCGTTCGCATCGTTCTAAAAACGAACGATCCACAAGAAGTTCGGCAATGCGGCGGCGATAAAGCAAAGGATTTTCGTCTTGGAGCTTTAAAAATCGAAACAAGTTTCTTCGAAAAAGCCCCCAGACGTAAGGACTTACACTTCGAAAAAGCAAATGAACGTCGGCATTCCATTCGAACCACAAATTGGAAGCAATTTTTCTAAGCGTTCGATCAATGTCTAACATAAGAAGAGGTAAAAATAGAAGGGGAAAAACTTTGTAGAACGTTCAGTTATATGAAATGTCATGGCAATGCCCGAACCGGCCTTTGCGCGACCGATTCGGGACTGCGATGATAAAGATTGGTTTAAAATGGATCAGCTTAAATGCTTGGCCACAAGCTTGGTCATTTCAAACATGTTGACGGTTTTCTTACCGCCAAAGACCGCTTGGAGCGTCGCATCGGCGTTGATGTTACGCTTATTCGTCTGATCTTGCAAACCGTTCTTCTTAATATACTCCCAAATCTTTTTGGTTACTTCAGTCCTTGGGAGCGGTGTAGATCCAACTACTTTTGCAAGCTCTGAACTTGGTTGCAATGCCTTCATGAATGCCGGGTTCGCTTTTCTCGCCATGTGTTCTAATCTCCTTCTTCAGTCTTTTTTAGTTTTTGACAACTACTCAACGAACAAAAATTTCTTTTTGGATCGTTTTTTGTGGGGGTATTATATAGCAATCATCGTCACAATGGTAGAGAAATAAAGATTTTTTTATTTCCCTCTCAGCTGGGTTCGTCAAACGGTAAAGTCGCAATATTGGGATGATGATCCGAAATAGGTTTTTCTAAGGCCGTGTTCATTTCTTCCAACGTTTCTCCAAAATGCGGTGCAAACCGGTAAGGGCCGCTGTCATCCCTCGGATCGCGAAGGAACGATTTGACGAAAATCCAATCCAGACGGTACTTTCCGACGACAGGACCAAGGGGACGTCTGACTTGAAAAGTTGTCTTATACCCCACCCGATCGCGCTGGTTGGCGTTAGCCAGCATCCCGTCTTCTCCGTTGGCAGAACGGACTGAATCTCCACGGAAATCGAAAGCGTAACCGTCCTCAAAGCGAAATTCTTCGATCGCCTTAAACATCCCGGCCTGATAATTCGGGGCTACCACAGGAATATGACGGGCGGTTGGATTTTGGAAATTCTTCGTCACATTGGAAGTGGCGCGCGTCGCGTTCATGACAAGCGCTTGAGGCATTACCTGCGATACAGCAAGCGAAAACCAATTGGTTGGATTTTTAATTTGCCGTTTCACCTCGCGGGTGACCGAAGTCGGGCTTAGATCAGTGGGTGCAGAATTAAAATCTCCCGCCATGATAACTGGATTTCGAATCTTTCGAATGTGCCCTAAAATTTCTCGGATTTGGGCTTCACGTGCTTTCGGTAAACATTTAATTTCCAAGTGAACATTGATGATTGAAAGGGTATCGTTTGGAAGACCTGGAACGTGAAGGTCTGCGCGCATGAAGATGCGGCCGCCTACTTTCATTTCCCGGTGGACTTCAGATTTAAATACTGATTTTGCTCCGAAACGCCTTGTCTTTTCTAAAAAAGTGGTTTGACCTTTCTCCCCCCAATACCAGTCATAGCCTTGATTCTGGAGTGGAAAAACAGTAACGGATTTGATGGGATATCGGCTTAATACAGCAATCCCGAAAAGTCCTTTATACAATTTTGGATCTGCCCGGAAGTAATCCATTGCTTCCTGATCAACCCCTCCCTCTTCCAGTTCGATTGATTCAGTGCCAAGATAAGCAGGATCGATTTCAAGATAGGCAGCGCCATACGCGTAATTCATGTTGAGCGCATCTGCCAACGCTTTCGGGGCATTGATATAATTGGACCGTTTCACGCCAATGTCCATTTCTTGAAGAATTAAAACGTCCGCTTCCGCCAAAAGGTCTCTCTGGCGGAGCACGGTTTGATATTGTTCCGAAGGAAGCGATTGTTCTGATCCGAGCATATGGACAAAACCACTCCGATCGGAGAGCAACGTAATCGCCCGCTCGACTTCAAATGATTTCTCAATATTCCATGTACCAATACGCACAAAAGGACCAACCTTTGGATGCTTCCTCCTGGGCGGCCGAACTCCGCGGTAATAAGCTTCGTTGGAAACGATTGGGGTGGTCCAAAGTTTTTTAAGTTTTGTGTAAAGCGCACCTTCAGGAATTGGATTTTTAGAAAGCGAAACCAATTCCTCAAAAGTGAGAAAATTTGGTTCAGAGTAACGAATGAAATCTTCTGGAACAAAATCTTGAAGGGTGAAACCTGCGAGGAAAAGAAGTGGTGCTAAAAACAAGAATGGCTGAAATCGTCTCATGAAAACCTCGTTGTTACCCGGCAGCTAATTCGAGTCGACGCTTGAATTCTGCCCAAGGAAAGTATTTGCCAGGACATTCCGTGTTCTTCCCGGGAACATCCGAGTGACGAATGACCCGTTCCATCGGTACTCGGTAGTAGGTCCTCAAAATATTCACCAAAAAAACGAGGGAATTGAGCTGTTGCTCGGAAACATAACGCTCTGAGAAATTACCAATCATACAAATGCCAATTCCATTTTCGTTCATCCCAGCGGCATTGCAGTGCGCTCCGTTCATTTGTTTCACCCATCTCGGTCCTACCTCAATCTGTCCTCGTTGCTTTCCTTGCGTACCATTATCAATCAAAAAATGATACCCGAGCCCATTGTCGAATCCCCTTCGATAATGCATGCCATCGATCGTGAGCGCATTGCCCGTCTCGGTGGCACTGTGATGGATCACAATGTAATACCAAGGCCGCACGTTATAAATGGGGATCACCGGCCGAACTTGAGAAACTTTTGGAATGAGAAGCCTTTGGCCAACCGAAATAGAATTAGGGTCTTTAATGCCGTTGGCGCGCATAATCGTTTCCACATCCACATTGTAGGTCTTGCTGATTCGCCACAAGGTCTCCAAGCGCGCAACTTGGTGGTACATATCCTGCGGAATAAAAACAGGAACACCCGCAGTGGGGACAACAATTGCAGCGGCTGGAATATGGGTGGGCTCTGACGTTGTGCAACCAAATAGAAAAGCAACCACTAAAAGAAGAAACGACTGTTTTAATCTCTTAATTTGAAAAAAATGGGCAATCTGCATCACAGGGTATTTGGTTTAGGTTAAAATAACGGATTAAAAACGGTTGGACTTTAAGTCGAAATTTTAAGCTCCTTTGGAAGTGCCTCAATCTTAGCAGCCAAAATAAAGTCATTGCGAGAAAGCCCGCCGATGGAATGGGTGGAAAGTTCGATTCGAAGCTTTCGATATCCGACCAAATGGAGATCGGGATGATGGTCATTAGACTCCGCCACTTGTGCAATGGCGTCCATCAGATGGATTGCTTCGACAAAATCTTTCATAAGATACTCCCGCCAAATGTACTTCGCATCTTCTGAAAGTTTCCACCCCGGAAAATTTTGGACACACTTCTCAGCCTCAGCACGAGAAATAGGTTTCTCGCCTTTCCGACAAGGCTGACATGTCTCAAGCGTTAGTTCTTTGATGTCCAATACCATCGTTCAAGGATTCCTACGCGGATCTTCGAGCAAATTCTGAATCTCAAAGTCCTGAGCACCGAACTCCTTTGCCACTTCAATGGCAAACGGGCATTCCTCATACACCTCATCCAAGAGCGCTTCTCTCAAGTACAAAAGCGCGGTCAGCTTAACGGGGTGCTTTGAAGTCCGCCTCCTTCCCCAAATTTTAAACCCACTGGCGGCGCGTAACATTTTATTTTCCTCCTTTCTTGAGAAAATTCAAGTACTGATTCGCGCCCGTAACCAATTCCGCCATACTACTTGGCGGATTCGCCGCGAATTCTGGCGAAAAAAAAGCCCATTACCGTTTTTCCGGTAATGGGCTTTTTTAAGGACTTACGAGTTCTTGAAACTCAGATGACTTAGGTCGTTTCCCCTCCAAAGCCCATTCCCGCAGCCTTGACACACAACGGACGGTAAACCGTCCACACAAGGTGCGGCATTGAGCTTTTGGTAATAAAGTGGTTATCTCGACCTTTGTTCATCTGAATCCCTATGTGAAAGTATTATGCCTGATGAATACTTTCTTGTCAAACTTTGAAATTGGGCCATATAACTCCTTTTATATCAATAACTTACGTTTGGATTACGAGAAAACAAGCTTCATTGACAAGCTTGCCTTCCGTCTCTAGAATACATGAATTCAAAGAAAGTCAGGAATATCTCAGATGGAAAAAACATTGAATGAACTTGCCCAAATTGTCCAGGGAACCGTGGTTGGAAATGGTGCGATCAAAATTACGAGCGTCACAGGCATTGAGCTTCCCCTTCCCGGCGGCCTTGCCTACCTCACAGAAGCAAAAAAGTTAGCCGAGGTAGAAAATATGCCTCTTGCCGCGGTCATTGTTCCAGAAGGTGTTCAAAGTGCGAAAAAACCCGTGATCCAAAGCCAAAACCCGAAGCTTGCCTGGGCCATCCTCTTGGGCCTTTTTAATCCTCCTCAGACCTTTACGAAAACGGTTTCCGAACACGCCTTCGTGGCCAAAACCGCAAAACTGGGAAAAGAAGTAACGATCGAACCCTTCGCTTTTGTTGGAGAAAACGTAACGATCGGAAACAGATCTGTGGTTCGAGCCTATTCCTATATCGACAAACAAGCGACGATTGGCGAGAATTCGATGATTGATTCGCACGTCACCATTTATCCAAAAACCCAGATCGGCAACCGCGTCACGATTCATGCGGGTTCTGTGGTTGGATCGGATGGTTTCGGTTATGTGTTTGATGGCAAAAAGCAAGCGAAAGTTCCGCAAGTGGGCAATGTGGTCATTGAAGATGAGGTTGAAATTGGCGCGTGTGTGACAATCGATCGTGCGACTGTCGGATCGACCATCATCCATCAAGGGGCAAAGATTGATAATCTCGTACAAATCGCTCATAACGTTGAAATTGGAGATCACGCTTGTCTTTCGGCGCAGGTTGGAATTTCTGGGAGCTCTAAGATCGGAAAACATGTTACGATGGGCGGCCGCGTTGGATTGGGCGACCATGTGGAAATTGGAGATCAAGCGACACTTGGAGCTCAAGCAGGTGTGCCTTCCGGAAAAGCAATCCCTTCAAAACAAATTTGGATTGGCGCTCCCGCGCGTCCCTACGAAGAAATGCGAAAACAAGTCAGTGCGCAGCTAAGGAGCTACGAAACCCAGCAATTAGTACACGAACTCAAAAAACGCATCGAATCCCTCGAAAAAGAATTAAGTGAGTTGAAGGCAGATAAAAGGTAGGTTATTTTCTCCCCACCAAACTAAAGAACTCAGCGCGGGAACGGGGATCACTTCTGAAAATTCCGAGCATGGAACTCGTCACACAGAAGGAATCTTTCTTTTCAACCCCACGCATGGCCATGCAGAGGTGAAATGCCTCGATGACAACGGCCACGCCTTTGGGTTTCAAATGCCGCATGAGGCAATCGGCAATTTGGCTTGTGAGACGTTCCTGGACTTGAAGGCGTCTTGAAAAAACGTCCACCACGCGTGGAATTTTGCTCAAACCAATGATTTTACCGTTGGGAAGATAAGCGACATGCGCTTTCCCGTAAAACGGAAGTAAATGATGTTCACACAAGCTGAAGAGATCAATGTCTTTGACCACCACCATCTCATCATAATTTTCCTCATAGATAGCTCCGTTCAAAATTTTCTCAATGTCCTGCCGATAACCGCGCGTGAGAAATTTAAGAGAGGCTTCCATCCGCTTTGGAGTCTTAACCAGTCCCTCGCGGTCCGGATCTTCTCCAAGCAGGATTAAAAGATCCTTGGCAATAGACTCGATGCTGCCTAATTTCACATCGTCTTGGGTCAGTTTTGACATTGAGTCACCTCAAGAATGTATTATCCTCATCCTTTACACTCGCGGCAAGGACAAATTTCCCTGAGATATTTAAAGGTATAAATTCCCGTGTTGTGCCCGTCCGACCAATCGATTTTGATTCCATACCGCCCTACCCCCTGAATTTGGATGGGATGGACGTCTTTTTGAATCTGGTTTTCAACGAGCCGCTTCTCCCCTGTCCATTCATCCACGCAAGCTGCACAATGACAAAGCTTTCTTAAATAATCGCAAGGATATTCGCTTCCGTGGCCATCTTGCCAATGAACCGAAAGTGTGCGTTCATCTTTCTGCTTAATCTCAAGCGGAATTATGACTTCTTGGTTTCCCATTTAATATCAACCGAGGGCCCTTGCGTGCCACTTTGCATGTTCGCAACGCTCATTTGCGCCGCAATTGCTCCAGCTACCACCTGATACACTTTCGCAATCTTGGAATCAGGCTTCGAAGCCACGAGGGGAACTCCTTCATCCCCTGTTTCTGCAATCTCTGGATCAATTGGAATTTCACCCAAAAGCGGAACGCCGAGTTCTTTACTCATCCGCTCTCCGCCGCCCTTTCGAAAAATATGAGCCACCTTCCCACAATCAGGACAGGCGAAATAACTCATATTTTCAATGATGCCCAGAACAGGAACGTTGACCTTTTGAAACATCTGAAGCCCTTTTCGTGCATCAATCAAACTCACTTCTTGAGGTGTCGTCACAATCACAGCACCTGAAAGCGATGCTGATTGTGTGAGCGTAAGTTGTGCATCCCCTGTTCCAGGCGGTAAGTCCATTAAGAGATAATCCAGCTCACCCCATTCCACTCGAGTCAGAAACTGCTGTAAAATCTGGTGAACCATCGGCCCACGCCAAATGATCGGGGCATTTTCAGTAGCCAGGAAACCGATGGACATGATTCGTACGCCGTGCGCTTCAAGCGGTAGAATTTTTTGAGCTTCCGTTACCTTCGGCTGTTGACCAACCAAGCCAAACATAAGGGGCATGCTCGGACCGTAAATATCACAATCAAGAAGCCCTACGCTTGCTCCCGTTTTGGCAAAAGCAACCGCTAAATTCGCAGTGATGGTGGATTTTCCGACCCCGCCTTTGCCACTCGCAATTGCAATAATATTCCGTACACCAGGAAGAATGCTCGCACGCTCAAAGGAAGGGCGGCCTCTCGTTGCTGAGGTCATCTGGACCTCCACTTCTTTTACACCTGGAAGTGTCCGGACTTTCATCTCGCACTCTGATTTCATTTGATCCTTCACGGGACATGCGGGAGTGGTTAATTCAATCGTAAAGCTCACCACGCCATTTTGGATGTTCAGGTTCTTCACAAATCCCAGACCGACAATATCCCGATGAAGATCGGGGTCTTTCACGGTTTTAAGCGTGTCTAAAACTAAAGCTTCTGATAGACCCTGACTCATTTCCAAACCTCACCCAACCTTCTAAGTTCTCGAACCAACTTGGGAATCACTTCAAGTGCCTGATCAATTTCCCCCGCCGTGGTATAACGACTCAAACTCAAGCGTACCGAACTTGCGGAAAGCTCTCGCGATAAACCCATCGCCTGAAGCACATGAGAAGGTTCGAGCGCCCCGGTTAAACACGCCGAACCACCTGAGGCAGCAATACCCACTTCACTTAAGCGAATCAAAAACACCTCGGCTTCGATCCCCGGAATCGTGATGTTAGTCGTATTTGAAATTCTAGGTTCTTGCCGTCCATTCACAAAACTATCGGGTATTTGACGGAGGAGTCCTTCTTCAAGTCGATCCCTGAGCATTCGAATTTGTTTGCTGTGCTCGGAATAATGGTCCATTACCAATTTTAATGCTCGAGCCTCACCGATAATGCCAGGTACGTTTTCCGTACCCGCACGACGGTCACGCTCTTGTCTTCCACCCACAAAAAGAGGGGTTAAAGGCGCACCTTCGTGAGCATATAGACCGCCAATCCCTTTCGGGCCGTGAAACTTGTGCGCTGAAAACGAAAGATAATCAATCGGAATATTCGAGAGATTGATTTCGAGCTTGCCAACCGCTTGAATTCCATCGACATGAAAAGAAATTTTTTTCTTTCTCGTGATCTCTGCGATTTGCTCGATGGGAAAGAGAACTCCCGTTTCATTGTTGGCCCACATGATCGAAACCAGTGCTACCGATTCATCCAAGAACGCTTTGAGCGCTTCTAAATCAATCGAACCTGTGGGAGAAACTCCAATCCAAATGATTTCATATCCTTCCCGCCCCAATGATTGACAAAGATTTTTGACTGAAGAATGTTCCACTTGCGACGTCATAATTCGCTTGCGGGTTGGATTTGACCTAAGCGCACTCAAAATGGCAAGATGGTTACTTTCTGTTCCGCCGCTTGTAAAAATAATTTCGCGTTCTGATTTTGCGCCCAAAAGTTTCTGAATTTCTCCGCGTGCCTCTTCAACTGTACGGCGCGACGCTTGGCCGAAGCCGTAAAGGCTTGAGGGATTCCCATAGGAATCGGTAAAAAAAGGCCTCATGACTTCGAGAACTTCATCGGCAACTTTTGTTGTGGCGTTGTTATCAAGATAAATCATACGTCGAGAAAATACCCCGAGAAAAATACTCCTTCGAAAAATGACGTAAGTTGTTGATAATAA
>JACOVU010000053.1 GCA_016177155.1 Candidatus Omnitrophota bacterium
ATCCAACGCCATGACAGAATCGAGTGTTCGCTCGATAGTTTCCACAGATTCGTTTCGAACAGGGATAAGGATGGAAACCGTAGGTAAATCCTCATCTGTTGCAGGAATTGTTACCGGGATTCCTCGCCCTTTGCGTTGAAAAAGCATCAACCCGCTCATGACAAGAAGTTCTGCTACAGACAACGCCGCGGAAAAAATCATGGTCATCAGCAAAACCGTATAAGCGGCAGTGCCATAAAATCCGTGTTGTATCTCATCCCATACAACTCCGCCTCCGATAAGGCCGCTCACAAGGCTGATAAAAAATCCAAGGGAAGTGATAAGGAACGCTTTCGAAGACGCGGGCGTGGAAAAAAACCTGTAAAAAGGGATCTTCTCGGTCCAATTGAGTTTTGTACCTAGAACATTGGGAATGTTCCCTTCGGCTTCCTTAGTCTCAGCCAACTGCGGAAGCTCCCATGGTTTGGGTAGGGTGACTTCTTGTCGCTCCGCGAGAGTGCTCAGCTTAACCGAAGCTGAGCGCACCTCGGAGCGGGTGGAAGGCTGAAGCGCTTTGTTGAGAATTTCAGAAGTATTTTTTAGATTGGAGAGGCTCACTTGCCCGCCAAGGAAACGAGGATCGGTGAAGAAATCAAGCATGGATTCGACATAACTTTGAGCTATCCTCAAAGCTTCTTCATCTCCTGCTCCAACCGTTTGAACCGCTAACCCAAGCGTGCCGGCCATCATTCCGCCCGGATTAACTGCTTCGAGCGCTGCTTGAGTCATAGTTAAGGCTGAACCAATCCGGCTTTGCTCCACCTGATTCAAAAACAAATGAGCGGGTTCGGGAAGCGCTTCTCTCTCTTCCTTCTTCCGCGCCTCTGAGCGGGCGGTGATGTTTTGTAATTTTAACCTAACTCTGGGGGCTGCATTTGCAAGCCAGTTCTTCACGACATTCAACTTGAAATTACGAATCGCTTCATATATGTTATTAATCATCTTTTTCGTAATGGGTGTGGTATTTTGTCCTAGAAATGGAAACAACAAGGAGGTATAAAATGTACGGAACAGCTCTTGCAGCAATGGCGACCATTGCTTTACTCCTTGTAATTGCTCTGTTCTTCGACCGCTTTCAGAAACGCCGACAACATCATTAATTTCTATCCCCAACGTCCGCGCCTCGGCGCGGGCGGCCCCACTAAGCACTTTTAAATACGCGCCATATGCTTCATCGCCATACAGAACAACATTAACTTTTTTAAGCGAGGTTTGACCTTCCTTTAAATGTTCTTCGATAACTTCTAACATTACCCGGGCAGAATCTGGATAAGGAATCCCAATAACACCCGTTCCGAACGAAGGAATAGCGATCGATTCTATTTTTAACCTGTCGGCTTCACGGAGTACATTCTTTGTCGCCTTCTCGATAACGCCTAGATCAGGCTCCAAATTCATGTTCGAGACTGCGGTATGGATAACGTATTCGGCATTTAACCGCCCGGCACTAGTAGATACCGCTTCACCCGGTTGGATGGGCACTTTTCTTGAGGCTTCTGTTGCAATAATCTCTCCACCGCGGCGCAAAATAAATCCCCCAACGCCGATCCCAAAAAGGAGTCTGGGATTAGAAGGATTTACGATCGCATCCGCTGTTTGGACGGTAATGTCACCGTTGATGAGTTGAATCACTGAATTTCCCACTTGTTTTTGAACCACATAAACCTGCGGCGCACCTGTTTTGCCGATTTCTTCGATCAACCGTTGGAACTTAGTGCGAACAACGTTTGGATTGCTTAAGTATAAAGCAGCATACGCTCCACTCATCGCCCAAGCGAAAGCGTCAGCTTCCTCTTCGGTCCAGCCTTGTCCTTTCGCGTAACTGTAAGCGAGGTCGTAAGCTATGATCACGGTTCTTTCCTCAGGATTGAATAAATCCATCCCATCTTTTTCTCGAACTGGTATCTGAATTCGCACAAAGCCTGTCGCTAGATCATCTTGAACCAAAGATGCTCTAAAATGGCCACTGTGTTCAAATAATCCTGTCTTAGTTTCTATAAATTGAAATTTTGCCCGATGCATAAAACCATGTAAAATAGCATCCACCTCTAACCCCTGGTTGCCCTCAATTCGCTCCAATGTCCTAGCTTGAGACCTCAAATCCATTCTTTCCAGAATTGTTACGCGCGAACGACCAAAAATAAATCCCGCCGCATCTTCTAGTAACCTCAATAAATTTTTACGATAAGTGTCATAATTTTGCTTCTCAGCCGGCCGGCGCGCAGGAAGAATATCCTCGGAAATTGTCGCTAGCTCTCGGAAACGTGGAACTCTTTTTATTTCCGCAATCGCTAAATTCCCATAACCCGAAAGTAAGACATTCCGCGCCTCGGCGCGGTTTACAACCTTGACTGGTACGTCCTGAGGAGATGTAACAGAACCGCTAATTTCAATTTTGCGTGGCTCTGGTTTCAAAGATTGTTGAACCTTTACAGGAACAGAAACTGGCTTGGCTACGACAATCTCTTCTACCGGGATAATCCTTCCTGTCTTCTGACTACGAGCAGCTTCTTGAACGAGTGCCTCCAATATCTTCGCTGCCATTTCAGGTTGATTAACACCGCTACGAGCAAGATCTGCTAAAACAGGATTAAAACCGGTCACGCGAAGTTCGGCACGTGCTTGGGCAATTAATTCCGGATTATCCCCATATTTTTGGGCAAGTTGAGAAGTTACTTCTTTAATATCAACTGGTTGCGCCGGAGTTACTCTCGATTCTGCTGGTATCAGCACTGTTTCTGGCGCAAGGCCGGACGATCTAACCGTATTCACCTTATCCAATAATTTACCAACGGCTTGGGGGGTAACTTCTTTTTGAGTCCAAAGGCCCTTGAGGCCTTGGGTAAAAATATCGAGCCTTTGTTTGATTAAAGACTCGAGTTTGGTAAAGTAATTGTCAAAGAAGGAATTGAGTTCCTGTTGGAGAGCGGCTTTGATTTCGTCTTCGGACATCAGACTTCTGACTTCTGACGTCTGAGATCCGAAATCTGAAGTCTGAAAAGGACTTGTCTTCTCATATTCCTTCCTTAAGGCTTGAACGAGTGCATCCACATATTTGGTGTAGCTTGTGGCTTGGGTGATTCTGTTCTCAGCAATCGAGTTTTGGATGATCCGGTCGCGCCAGCGTTTGAGGGAGGGAGTGAGCTCATTTTCTTTTAAACTTGCTGAAAGTTTTGCCGCATAATCCTGAGCTAAGGCATCCCAGAGACTTCCTTTGAAGTACTTCATAAAAGAGCGATTGCCCTTCATGATGCTCAAGTAGGTTTCTTTATCTCCCAGTTCATTGATTTTGGGAGCAATGAGGATATAAGGAATGTTTGATTGTTTAAGTTTTTTCGTAATTCCCTCGGAATGGAAACCACCTGTGGAAATGAGCGCGACTTTTACCTTCTCTTTCTCCATCGCCTTGAGCATATTCTCGAAGAGGGCTTCATCACGCTTGGTGGCGAGTTCGTAGAAGCGGAAATGATCCGCAAAGAGATCGTGCAAGGCGTAAGGCGTAAAGTGGAAGAGCGTGACTTCACATTCCGCGTTACGCTTTACGCATTTCTCCAACCGCTGCCAGTCCTTGTGCACAATCTCAAGCTTGGCAAAATTCCTCAAGATTCCGAGGTGATAGAAGTCCTCGAGAAGGCGTTTTTCATTTTCGTCCTGAGGGAGCGTTTCTTGGAGATAGTCTTCAAGTTGTCCCAGTTCCTCAAAAAGCTTTGTTCCTCGAATACTCGATAAGGTTTCAGCATGATGAGCTTCTTTTTTTAAAGCCTCTGGCGTATGGAAGGTAAAGTTCATTTCCTTCGCAAGGTTTTCAATGCGCTTGACAAGCATTCCCTCTCCCACCATTCCGATGCGCTCCATCTGGATCATTTGATTGAGCTCCATTTGTTTCGCTTTGGGAAGTTTGGGGAGGATCTTTTGCTGGAAAGATTTAATGAGCCCGTTTGTGGCCAAATGAACTTCTTTGGGCTTCAATCTTTTCTCATGAGCTTGTGCCGTGAGAATTTTACCGAGTTCTGGATAGACTTTATTAAACGGGATGAAATGGCCTTGGCTGATGTGGAGACTTTCGTCATTGCGAGCCGAAGGCGAAGCAATGACGCTCACTTGACGCCTCACCGTTTCCTGATAAAGGTCTTTTAGGTCCTTCAAATAATCAATGAGATCGATCTCTTCTTTTGCGAAGAGGCCTTTCTTTTCAAGAAATATTTGAGAAGCGGGACTTAGGGACTTGATTTTGGCGTTCAGCTTTGATTCGATTTGATCTAAGGCTTGATTGATTTGAACTTCGTTCTGAATGGCTTTTAAAAATGCATCTTTGTTTTGGTTATAAAGGATTTGATTCTCAATCCCATAATATTTCGTATCCTCTAGATCGACTAAAATCGACGCTGTTTCTCCGCCTGAAAGATCTCCGCGCTTGAGATAGTCCAATAAGACCTTTTTCTTTAATTCTGGATCGGGAAAAGATTTGAAGTAAAGCGAATCTAACCTGCCTTCTCCACCTTCCAGGAGAACGAGTGGGAGTGCGTACTCTTTTTCGAGGTGTTCAATGATTCTTTGCGTATTGAATTCTGAATCAAAATTGGTGTGGGCGGATTGGAGATAGATGACAAGACGGTCAATTTTACTTCCTCCCCCTTTGACGGGGGAGGATGAAGGTGGGGGTGATGAAAGCACTTTCCCCCCATCCTGCCCTTCCCCCACAAGGGGGGAAGGAAAGTCCATCGGTATATACACTTCCTGAATATGGCCGAGCTCCTCGGGAAGCTTAAGCGATCCCATGAGAACATGCGGATCTGCTTGGCTTATCCCGTGGTGAGGATGGATGCTTCCCTGAGGAGTCGCGCCATAAAGACCTGAATAAGAAGTATTAAAAAGTGCGAAGGAAATAAGCACAAAAATAGCAACTGATTTTAGGAAGATAGATTTTCTTTGATTTTTTAGTTGTTCCACCACGGTTTAGCCACTTTCTAAATACTTTGTATAAGATTATACCAGATAAACTGTTATATTTCAAGGGCTGGCCGATAAAACATTAGTTTCTAAATGATTGAAAATAAAAGGGTTACAGAAAGGTCGGATTTAGAAGATAGAACGCTCTTTGTAGATGCTGGCAACCAGGCCTAGGGCAAAGAATGTGGTTACCAAGGATGAACCGCCGTAACTTAAAAATGGGAGGGTTAAACCAGTAATGGGGGTAATCCCGATGGTCATTCCAATATTAATAAACACCTGAAAAGCCAGATAACTTGCAATCCCTAACGCCAAAAGCTTCGCCCGAAGGTCCGTGGTATGATTCATCACTTGATAGGCACTCCGAATTAAGAGCACAAACAAAAGAATGACAGCCAGAACCCCTAAAAAACCAAATTCCTCAGCGAGAACACAAAAAATAAAATCGGTGTGATGTTCGGGGACAAAATCAAGCTGGGTTTGAGTTCCCTCGAGCCACCCCTTTCCCAACAGGCCGCCTGAGCCGACTGCGATCTTCGATTGAATGGCTGTGTAACTTGCCCCGATCGGATCGATCGATGGATTCATAAACACTAAAATTCGTTTTTGCTGATAGGGCTTCAAATTGCTCCAAATCATCGGAAGGCTTGCGAAACTTAGGAGAAATAAAATGACTAAATACCGTATGTTCACTCCCCAGTAAAAAATCATGGCAAGCAAGAGGGGTAGAAAAACAAGCGCAGATCCCAGGTCGGGTTGTTTTAAAACGAGGAGGGTCGGCAAGGCAACGAGAAAAAAAGCGAGGATCAAATTTCGTTTTTGATGAATGATCGGGCTTCTCGCCGCCAGGAAATTCGCCAATACCATAATGGTTGCAATTTTCGCAAATTCAGAAGGCTGAATTTGAAAAGGACCTACTTTAATCCAGCTGTGTGCACCTGAAATGGGAGGGGCAAAAAAGAGAACCCAAATTAAAAGCCCAATCGTAACCATATAAATAGAGTTCGCAAGATTAAGGAACGCGCGGTAACCGATCCAAATTGTTGCAACAAAAATTCCCAGAGCGACAAGCGCCCAAAAGAATTGCTTGGTGGTATAATCACCTGCCTCACGAAAAGAAGCACTGTAAATGGCCACCATTCCCACAAAGGCGAGCAGGAGTGTCAGAACGACAATCGGCCAATGAATTTCTTTAAGATATTTGGGGACTGTAAAGTTCATGGTAAATATGAGCGACACGTTTTGCAATTTGTCCTGCGGTAATGCCGCCTGATTTTCCCCGCTCCACAAAAACTACAAAGGCTACCTCAGGATTTTCATAAGGAAAAAATCCTCCAAACCAGGCATGCGCTTCCCCGGGCGGGGCTTGGGCTGTACCGGTTTTGGCGGCAAGTTTGGCAAAGTTCACTCGAGCCAATTGTCCTGTCCCGCGATTGGATTGAACCACCTGAAGCATTCCCCTGCGAAGCGTCTCGAAGGTTTCCGAGCGAATTGAAAAGTGAGTTTCGTGCTTTCCCCGAAGGTCTTCCTCGAGAACGATGAAAGGGTCAAACCGTTTTCCTTCGCTTGCCACGAGCGCCACCAGACGCAGGATTTGAAGAGGACTCACCAACAGATAACTTTGTCCAATGGCGAGCGTAATGGTATCTCCCGGATACCAACTGTCACGATGGATTTTTTTCTTCCATTCCGCATCAGGAACGAGCCCTCCGGCAGTTGGAAGTTCTAAGGCAACAGGCGAACCGAAACCCAGTTTCTTTACGTATTCCGAAAGGCGTTTTTCGCCTAAAAGCCGTCCGACATTAAAAAAATAAACATTGCAGGATCGCTCGATGGCCGTATACAAATCCACACGGCCATGCCCTTCATGAAACCAACACTTAAACGCGCGCGACCTCCCATTAAAACGGAAGTAGCCCGGACAATTGAACGTGGTGTGGGGTGTAATGGTGTGTGTCTCAAGTCCCGCGATCGCCGTCGCCAATTTAAAAATCGAACCTGGCGGATAAAGACCGTTCAAACTTCGATCGAGGAGGCGTCTTTGCTTCGATCCAATCACTTCTAAGCGTTCTTTCGCTCGTCCCGGTGTGACAAAAACATTGGGATCAAAGCTAGGCGTACTCGTGGCAGCTAACATTCCGCCTTGTTTTAAATCCATCACTAAAATAGCAGCATAACGGCCCTGAACGAGAGGACGTATCTTTTCCTCCAAACGAGCATCGAGCGTTAAGTAAAGATCTTTGCCGGGCACAGGTTCTTTTTCGCCCATTAAACGGATCGGAACACCCCGGGCATCCACCTCAAGCTGCCGACCTCCATCCTCTCCGCGCAAATGAGCATCAAAAACACGCTCCACACCAGCGCGTCCGATCCATGACCCATAATGGTATACGCTCGGATCTAAATTCTTATATTCCTCAGGTGAAATCTTTCCGATATACCCCACCAAATGAGCGGCTACCTCTTTGAGAGGATAAGAGCGAATAAAACCTTCTTGAATGAAAATTCCGCCAAGCCCTGGCCGGCGTTCTTCAATCTTCATTGCCACTTCCTTCGATACATCCTGTTTCAGCAAAACAGGAGTAAATGACGCATGCCTCGCCTGAGACAAAAGGGTACGGATCTTGACCTCGGATAAATTGAGAAATCGGCCGATCGTGGAAATATCCTGGGGATCAAAATCTTCGGGAATGGCATACACATGATAGGCAGGCCGGCTTGTTGCGAGGAGGACTCCGTTGCGATCATAAATATTTCCGCGAGGGGCTTCAAGGCGGATGATCCTGATCCGGTTTTGCTCGCTGGCCCTTCGATAATAACCTCCTCGAAGGACCTGGGTTTGAAACAGTCCTACCACCAGAAGGGCGAGAGCACCCAACATCACAAATTGTAGAACATAAATCCGAATCGAAGGCTTTAGCATCATACTCAAAAATTAGGATCGAAAAAGTTCGTACTGTCTCGGTCCAAAAAAAGGAATCAGCCACTTCTCAAACACAGGGAAACACGCAGCCCCTAAAGCAGTGGTGTAAATGGCGATCAAAAATGTTTTCGTAAACACCCACTCTAAAGGAATCCGATGCCCCTCCATCAAAATCGAAAAAACCGAAAAAAGAATCAGAATTAGCCAGGAGACACAAAATAAGCTTGCGAGTTGAATCCAACGTTTTTCTCGATCGAACCGAACGGCAAAAAAATGAAGCAGCATTGCCCCGCCAACATACGAGGCGGTTTCTAAACCAAAAAGAGAATTGGTGACCAAATCTTGAACGATTCCCAAAAGAAACGCAAGCGGAATAATTTGATTCCAATCAATCCGAAAGGCATAGAAGGTGAGAAAGATGAGGAATAAGTCGGGTTTGATTTGCAGAATCGAAAAGAGTGGAAGGAGCGAAAGCTCAAACCAAACCAGGATGGCGAGCACTGCCATTAATCTTTTACTTGTGAAGGGACGCACAGCACTTCCTCCAATTTTGCAAAGGGAACAAAAGGCCGGACCACCGCATAAAGTTTCAGGCGGTCTTTTTCTCCGCCCACAAGTTCCACCTTCCCGATCGGAATTCCTTTGGGATAGATTCCCCCTAACCCTGAAGAGACGACGATGTCGCCCACCTGGAGGTCTGATGTCCGATCTAAATAAACCATCTTCAGCATCGGAGAACCTGTGCCTTGAATGAGCCCGACGTCTCGAGTTCGCTGATTCATGGCGCTCGCACGCGATTCCGCATCCACCAACAAGATCGCTCGGGCTGAGCGTTTTCCTGCTGCGACCACTTTCCCGACAAGACCTTCCGGATGAACCAGAACCGTATTCTTTCTCACACCATCCCGCTTTCCCTTATTGATTACAATGAATTGAGACCAGTGGGAAGGGTCTCTTCCGATCACTCGGGCGGCTACTCCCCTTCCGCCCAATCGGGTTTTGAGTTGAAGCAGTGACTCAAGCCGTTTATTTTCCTGTTTGATTTCTTCGAAATTGGAACGCTCCTGACTAAAATTTTCAGCCTGTGTTTTAAGTTCTTCAAGTTCGCCTCGAAGTCTAGGCAGTTCGATGAGGCGCTTTATTTCAGTAGTGAAAAAATGGGCGGCTTGACTCTGAAGTTCTAAAACAGGCCGGCTTACACTGATGGCGAGCGTTCTCAGGGAATCAACTAAGCGAGGCCCTGCCACACCGATTAAAAGAGGTGTTAAGATGATACTTGCGAGGAAGAGGGGACGTTTCACCCGCACGCTTCTCCCCTCCGTTTAGTTAGAGATCGAAATGTTTGTGGTTGTTGGTGTTGACGGAAAGGCGCTTGAGGAGATTAATATCGCTCAGATAGCGACCTGTCCCAAGCGCAACTGCAGTGAGGGGATCATCCGCAATATGAACTGGAAGTCCCGTTTCTTCACTAATTAGTTTATCGAGACCTCTTAAGAGAGCACCGCCCCCTGCGAGAATGAGCCCTCGACTAATCAAATCTGCTGAAAGCTCAGGGGGGGTACGTTCCAGGGTAATTCGAATGGCTTCTAAAATTTGGGAAACTGCTTCGGAAATGGCTTCCCTGATTTCCTCACTCGATACCGTAATCGTTTTAGGAAGGCCGGCCAATATGTCCCGACCACGCACGTCCATCGTCGTTTCTTCCTCAAGGGGAAAGGCTGAACCGATTCGGATTTTAACCTCTTCTGCGGTCCGTTCGCCGATCATCAAATTATAGGTCTTTTTAAGGTGATTGATGACGGCTTCATCACACTCATCACCGCCAATTCGAATGCTCTTTGAAAAGACAATTCCAGCAAGCGAAATCACCGCAATCTCTGTTGTACCGCCACCGATATCGACAATCATATTCCCGGAAGGCTCGTGAATCGGAAGTCCAACACCAATCGCAGCGGCAATCGGTTCTTCCACCAAATAGACAGGACTTCTAGCGCCAGCGCGTTCCGCGGAATCTTTGACCGCGCGTTTTTCAACTTCCGTAATTCCGCTTGGAACAGCGATGACAACACGTGGAGTGACGAGCGGCCGTCTTCGGTGAACCTTTCGAATAAAATATCGAAGCATTGCTTCCGTAATATCAAAATCAGCAATGACACCATCTTTCATAGGACGCACCGCCACGATATTTCCCGGCGTACGACCTAACATGCGTTTTGCTTCTTCGCCTACGGCAAGAACTTGATGGGTATTCCGATCGATGGCAACAACAGAGGGTTCGCAAAGGACAACACCTTGTCCTTTCACATAGACCAGCGTCGTGGCTGTCCCCAGGTCAATTCCAA
>JACOVU010000056.1 GCA_016177155.1 Candidatus Omnitrophota bacterium
CCAACTTCATAATCATCAGGGTAACCCGCTTTAAACGTGCTCTTCGGCTCGAATAAAACGTTAGGAAACATGAAACGAAGGACAAGCGATAGGGCGCCGGTCGTAGCCGCGACGAAACTCACCCAAGCAACCGCAAACCAAGAAAGAAATTTCCGACGGCCCGGAGAAGAAATTTCCTCCGCTGGCTTTTGCGGAGTTACCGGAACGGGCTGTGAACTAGGGGTTGGTGTACTCATAGAATACTTCTCCCCCCTTGTCCGCCAAAAAACGGACGGATCCGTCCTCTGGCGGACAAGGGGGGAAGGAGTTACGAAGTCAAAGTTGAGTAAACAATCATTAAAATACCGAGCAGTAAGAAAAATAAGTAATGATGAATGTAACCGGTTTGGACCAAACGCAAGACGCTGCTTGCAGTTCTTGTGATCCACCCTGTGAAATTGACCAGTCCGTCCACAATGTTCTGATCGATCCAATTTTTAATGCGGCTTACTAAAACAGTTTTGAACCCGGCCTCGTTGACCGCTCGGTCGATCACCGTTTCATCAAACTTGAAACTGAGATTGGCCAAGCTTTTAAACCAGCGGATAAACGTAGCCTGATAAATTTCATCGATCCAAAGTTTGTTCTTTGAAATGGCATAGAGAAACCAATATTTTTGTGCGAATCGTTTTGGAATGTTCGGATTGACGACATAGAAGATGTAAGCGGTTAAGAGACCAAGGGCGCTTGTGGCGATCGAAATGGTGACGACGAAGAAATTCATGTGAAGTGCTTCGTGGTGGTGCGCCAGGAAATTTTGAAACCAATGATTCATGAGAGGCGATCCCGGAAGACCCATGACGATCGAGCCGAGCGCCAGAATGATGAGGGGAATGGTCATGACGAAAGGTGATTCGTGAGGATGTCCGTGTCCACGAGTTTTCCCAAAGAAAGTAAGGAACAGAAGCCTAAACATATAAAAAGAGGTCATTCCTGCCGTGACGGCAAGAATCCAAAACATGACTCGGTGATTTGAATCAAAAGCGCTGACTAAGATTTCGTCTTTGCTCCAAAAGCCGGCCAAGGGTGGCACGCCCGCGATCGCCAATGTTGCAATCGCGAACGTCCAAAAAGTAACGGGCATGGAGGATCTCAGGCCGCCCATTTCCCGCATGTCCTGAACGCCGCTTCCGTGAATGACGCTTCCAGCACCTAAGAAGAGAAGAGCCTTAAAGAATGCGTGAGTCATCAGATGAAATGTTCCCGCCGTCATTCCACCCGTTCCGAGCGCGGCCATCATGTAACCCAGTTGACTGATTGTGGAGTAGGCCAGCACTTTCTTAATGTCCATTTGGGTGAGCGCAAAGAAAGCTGCCATAAAGGCGGTGAGCGTTCCAATGATAGCGACAACCTGCGAGGCTTCTGGAAAACCATGGAAGAGCGGAAAAAGCCGCGCAACTAAGTAGACGCCCGCGGCCACCATTGTGGCGGCGTGGATCAAGGCGCTCACAGGGGTCGGGCCTTCCATCGCGTCAGGAAGCCAGACGTGTAATGGAAATTGAGCTGATTTTCCAACCGCGCCGCAAAAAAGAAGGAGCGCACTTAGCGTAAGCATAAAAGATCCGGTATGCGCATGGAGGAGTTCAGAGTTGATATCGGAAAAGCGCAACGTGCCGGTTGCGTAGAAGAAAGTTACAATTCCAAGAAAGAATCCAATATCGCCGATTCGGTTCGTGATGAAGGCTTTCCGCCCCGCTTCGGCGGCTTCCTTTTTTTCAAACCAAAATCCAATGAGAAAATAGGAACAAAGCCCCACGAGTTCCCAGAAAATATAAATTTGGACGAGCGTTGCAGAAAGTACAAGCCCCAGCATCGAAAACATAAAAAGCGAAAGATAAGCAAAGAAACGAGGATAGCGCGCGTCCCCATGCATGTAGCCCACCGAATAGATGATGATGAGCGAGCCAATGAACGTGACGACAAATAGCATCATGGCTGCAAGTGGATCAATCACAATTCCAAATTCAATGGGGATTTGATTGATGACCATCCACGTCAAACTTTGGCTCAACGTTTCACCTTGAGTAACGTGAAAGGCCGCTTGAAGCGCAACCGCACAGGAAGCAAGACTTGCCAGAATGGCGACCCAAGCACTTTTTTCTTTAAGCCATTTTCCAAAAAACACAATGACGGCAAAGGCTGTGAATGGAAGAAGGAGTATTAGAATCGGGTGCGTTACCATTTTAAAAGGTCGATTTCATCGGTATAAATTGTTTTTTGGTTACGATAAATAGAAAGCACGATCGCGAGCGCAACACTTGCGGTTGCGGCCGCCAAAACGATGATGAAGATGACAAACACTTGTCCGATTTGAGGACTCACATCGAGTGAGGCGGAGAACGCCACAAAGTTGATGTTGGCCGCATTCAACATAATTTCAATCGAAATCAAAATACCCACCACATTTCGCCGCGTCAGAACGCCATAGAGTCCAATCAGAAAAAGAAGCGTCGTGAAAATGAGAATGTGTGACAGAGGTAACATTATTGGTCACTCCTGGCGATCGCAATCGCACCGATTAAAGCAGCGAGCAATACGATCGAGATGAGTTCGAAGGGAAGCACAAATTCGCTCATGAGCGCTTGACCGAGTTCGACAGCGCTCGTCGTCTTAAGTGATTCCACTACCTTCCAAGAAGTCTTTACGATCTGGGGGACGAGGAGGAACGCAAGGGCCGCAAGGGCCAAAAAGACAGGAAGACGTTGACGGTTACTTTGTGGGATCGAAGGATCTCCCATTTTTGCAGTGAGCATGATCGCGAAAATGACGAGGGTCATGATTGCGCCTACGTAAAGTAAGATTTGCACCCCTCCCAGGAATTCTGCGCGAAGGAAGAAATAAATGCAGGCGACGCCGATCAGCGTAAATGCCAAGAAGATGGCCGAGTGGAATAAGTTTCGAGTCGTAACGGTTAGCACCGCGAGCACTAAAATACCCGCCATGAAGCCGTAAAACGACGCAGGTCCAATCAAACCAAAAATATCCATCTGTTAATCCTCGTATGCGTAACGGTAAATCCGTTTTTTGGGAACTTCAGGACGGTTCGCCCAATAGATGATGGTGACAATAGCCACCAGCACCAAGGCCGAGATCAAATTGTTTTTTGGCGATTCTAGATTCAACCAAAGCGCTGCGATAAAAATGTTGGCCAAGGTCAGAGGAAGCAATACTTTCCAGGCAAACCCCATCAGTTGGTCGACGCGGAGTCTTGGAAATGTCCCCCGAAACCACATCATCACAAACACAAGCGCGTAAGTTTTGATGAAAAACCAAGCCCAACTGGGAAGCCAAGGTCCTTGCCAACCTCCCAAGTAGGCGGTTGCGACGATGCCTGAAATAGAAAACGCATTCATAAATTCGGCCATGTAAAAAAGCGCAAATTTCATTCCGCTATACTCGGTATGAAATCCTGCCACAATTTCAGACTCTCCTTCGGGAAGGTCAAAAGGCGTTCGGTTGACTTCAGCAACGCCGGTTAAGAAAAATACGAGAAATCCCGCGATTCCCCAAGGGGTGAAGATGAACCAATTCCATCCGCTTTGCGCTTCGACAATCGATACGGTCGAGAAAGACCCTACTACCAGGAGAACCGGAACGACGGAAAGTACCATTGGAATTTCATAGGAAATCATTTGGGCCACCGAGCGCATTCCGCCTAAAAGTGAAAATTTATTCCGCGAGCCCCAGGACGCCACAAAAATCCAAATCGTGGTGGTAGAAGAAAGCGCCAGGAAAAAGAGGATTCCGATCGAAAGATCTACTGCTACCATCCCGCGGCCAAAAGGAACGACCGAGAAAATGAGAAGGGCAGGGATGACAATGACCACCGGTGCAAGAAAATGAGCGAACTTGTCCGCGTGTTCAGGAACAATGTCTTCTTTGGTCAGCATTTTGATTCCGTCCGCGATCGGTTGCAGAAGTCCCCAAGGGCCGACGCGGTTTGGACCAAATCGATTCTGAATCCGGCCGACAAGCTTTCGTTCAAACCAGGTTAAATACATCATGGTGACAGGACCAAAGATGACAATCGCAGTTGCACTGATGATGATGGAAACGAACACCATGGTCCAATCAGGAAGAAAAGCACTCATCCAATTGAGCGCCGCGCGTTTCCCAAGGACAAAGGCTTGATCGATCGTTTCCATTAAGTTGTTGGGGTTGTTTGTGGCGGTTCTGTCTTTTTAGTTTTTTCTCTGCGTTTCGCGTCGATACGCGCCACATCTTGAGGGCGGATTTTCGCAAAATATTCATTCGACTTCAATAAGTCTTCTTTATGGTAATTCAAATCTTCAAAACGCCCGAATTCGGCAATTTCGAATTCGTGATCCATGAAGATTGCATCGAAAGGACAAACCTCTTCACAAATGCCGCAATTCATGCAAATGGAGAAATCAATGTCGAAGACTTTCGGGCGTTTGAGCGGTTTTCCTTGTGCGTCACTATCCCGCACAATCGTAATGCATTTGGGCGGACATTCCTTAGCGCAAATGTCACAAGAAACACAGCGGAGGTCTTCGGGTTTATCGTCATAAATTAGAAACGGAAAGTTTCGGAAACGTTCTTTTTCAGGGATTTTTTCCTCAGGATATTGGACGGTGACAAGATGGTCTTTCGAAAAATAACTTAGGACAAAATTTTTGAATGTCACCCACATTCCTTTAAGAACCCCTAAGCCGAACATAGGATTTTCTCGCTTTTAAAAAGTGGACAGGTAGGAAGTATTGCCTGTCCCCTTTTTTTGGTTATAGATCATCGATCTACTTCTCCTAAAACAATATCAATACTTCCCAGGATAATAATGGCGTCTGCTACTTTTTGTCCCAGGCACATGTCCTCGAGAATGGTGAGGTTAATGAAGCTGGGCGGACGGACGTGATAACGGTAGGGCTTCACCGTTCCGTCACTGACCAGGTAAAAGCCGAGTTCCCCTTTTGGAGCTTCGATTCGGCCGTACGCATCACCTTTGGGGGGCTTAAAATTCCGCGGCGCTCTAGCACCAACCCCACCTTCTTTTGTGATGAACTCACCATCGGGAATTTCCTTAATAGCCTGATCTAAGATCTTAATACTTTCCCGCATTTCGAGAATTCGGACGTAATAGCGGTCGTAGACATCCCCTTTTTCTCCAATGGGAACACGGAATTTGAAGCGGTTATAAATAGAATAACCATCCACCTTGCGAATGTCGTACGGAACACCCGAAGCGCGGAGCATTGGGCCTGAGATTCCTGCGTTGATCGCGAGTTCTTTGGGAAGGACACCCACATTTTGACACCGAGCCATCAAGATTTCATTTTCGGAAAGAAGTTTTTCAAATTCATCTAGGAATTTCGGGTACTTATTGATAATTTGGCGCGCGCGTGGAATAAAGTCACTCGTGAGGTCGACTTTCACCCCTCCAAAGCGAAGATAATTGCACATCATCCGGCTTCCCGCGACGGCTTCGAAAAGGTCTAGAATTTTTTCGCGCTCGCGGAAGGCATAAAGCACAGGCGTAAAAAACGCACCCAGGTCGTTTAGAAGAAAACCGATCAAAAGCGTATGATTCACCAGGCGCGTAAGTTCTGCCATGATGACTCGGATGTATTGAGCGCGTTCGGGCACTTCAAGGTTTGCCAATTTTTCAACCGCAAGCGCGTATGCAAAGTTATTGGTCATCGAACAAATATAATCCAGTCGATCTGTGTAAGGCATACTCCCAAGCCAAGTCATGTTTTCTGCAAGTTTCTCATGATTCCGGTGAAGATAGCCCATGACGGGTTTGAGTTTCACAATCGTTTCACCGTCCAGCACGACATTCATTCGAAACACGCCGTGGGTGCTTGGATGTTGAGGCCCAAGGCTGACTTCAAGCGTTTGCGTTTCGAATGCGGGCGCGTCTTTTAATTCGTATTGCATATCTTAAAATTCCTCAGGGGAGCGGTCTTGATTTTCCTGAACATAATCTTTTCTGAGAGGATGATATTGAAACTCATCCCACATGAGAATGCGTCTCGGATCAGGATGTCCCTCAAAATGAATTCCGACCAGATCATAAGCCTCACGCTCTTGGAATTCAGCGCTCCGCCAAATGGGCGTTACAGAGGGCAGAGCAGCTTTTTCCAGATCGGTGCGGACTTTAACAGAAAGCGGGCCTTCCTTTTTCTCGATCGAGTAAAGGTGGTATGCCACTTCCAGATATTGTTTGTAGTCAACGCCCGTGAGACAGGAAAGATAATCAAAGCGGTACTCGGGTTCTTCTTTTAAAACTTTTGCAATTTGAAGCCATCGTTCTTTGGGGACAACGAGGCTCGTTCCTTCAAGGGTGATTTGGGTGTCCTGCAGCTTCGTCTCAAGGTTTTGTTTGATTTCTTCGAGTGTTTTCATCCCATCACCTGCTTTCCTCGCCGC
>JACOVU010000055.1 GCA_016177155.1 Candidatus Omnitrophota bacterium
CCTTTTTTTTGAAAGGAGATAGGAATGGCAACGATGGTTAAATCTAGGTCTAAAAAACGATCAAAAAGTTCAAAATCTTCGAAGAAAAAATATGTTTATTTCTTTGGTAGCGGAAAAGCCGAAGGCAATGCTGGAATGAAGCAACTTCTTGGCGGAAAAGGTGCTAACCTTGCTGAAATGACCAATTTGGGCATCCCCGTCCCTTCCGGTTTTACCATTACGACAGAGGCTTGTGCTTTCTTTTATGAACAGGGCAAGAAATGGCCAACGGGTCTTGAAGAAGAGATTGGCAGGAACTTAAAGGGGCTTGAAGAATCCATGGGCGCTAAGTTCGGTGACCGGGAAAATCCGCTTCTCGTTTCTGTTCGGAGCGGTGCTGCCGTTTCCATGCCGGGCATGATGGATACGGTCTTGAATTTAGGTTTGAATTCTGAAGTCGTGCAAGGACTCATCATCAAAACTGAGAACGAACGTTTTGCTTGGGATGCATACCGCCGGTTTATTCAAATGTTCGGCGATGTGGTGATGGGCATTTCTCACGAAAAATTTGAGCACATCCTTCATCACAAGAAAGAACAGCTCGGCGTAAAGAACGACGTCGACCTTTCAGCCAATGATTTAAAAGAAATCGTTCGGCAATATAAGAAAGTGTATCAAGAGCATACAGGTGAGGAATTTCCGCAAGACCCGAAGACGCAACTGGCAAAAGCGATTGATGCGGTATTTAATTCTTGGAACAATGCACGTGCCATCAAGTATCGAGAGCTTCATGATATTCGCGGTCTCTTGGGAACAGCGGTGAATGTTCAGGCGATGGTGTTCGGAAATATGGGGGACACCTCAGGTACGGGTGTTTGTTTTACTCGAGATCCTTCAACCGGCGAAAATAAATTTTACGGCGAATTTTTGGTAAATGCCCAAGGTGAAGACGTGGTGGCAGGTATTCGAACACCTGAACCTTTGGATGCGCTCAAGGTAAAATGGCCTGAAATTTACAAGCAACTTGCCAAGATCAGGGAAAAACTGGAACGCCATTATCGGGACATGCAGGACATCGAGTTTACGATCCAAGAAGGTAAACTCTACCTCTTGCAGACGCGAAATGGCAAACGTACGGCACATGCCGCAGTCCGAATCGCAGTTGAGACGGTAAAGGAAGGACTCATTGGAAAACAAACCGCGATTTTAAGAGTCGCGCCTTCCAGTCTCGATCAATTGCTCCATCCCCGTTTCGATCCCAAAGAAAAGAAACAAAAGATCGCAAAGGGTTTGCCAGCTTCTCCGGGTGCTGCAACGGGTAAGGTTGTGTTTAATGCCGATGACGCAGAAACATGGGCAAAGAATGGTGAAAAAGTGATTCTGGTTCGGATTGAAACTTCACCGGAAGACATCGGCGGAATGCATGCCGCGAAAGGGATTCTCACAAGCCGCGGCGGAATGACCTCGCATGCTGCCGTTGTTGCACGCGGAATGGGAAAATGCTGCGTGGCGGGTTGTGAAGGAATTCAGATTGATTATGAACGAAAGGAATTCCGCGCAGGAGATGTAACCGTAAAAGAAGGAGACTTTATTTCTCTAGAGGGGAGCCTCGGTGAAGTTTATTTGGGGAAAGTCCAAACCATCGAGCCGGAACTGAGCGGTGACTTTGGGAAACTGATGCGTTGGGCCGATGAATTTCGAAAACTCAAAGTGAGGACAAACGGAGATACGCCGAAAGATGCCCAGACGGCCCTCAAATTTGGCGCAGAGGGGATCGGTCTTTGCCGAACGGAGCACATGTTTTTTGAAGGTGATCGCATCAAAGCGATGCGCGAGATGATTCTTGCGAGCAGCACAGAGGAACGTAAGCGAGCCCTTGCAAAGCTTTTGCCCATTCAGCGAAAGGATTTCGAAGAAATTTTTGAAGCCATGGATGGCAATCCGGTGACGGTTCGTCTCTTAGATCCCCCTCTTCATGAATTCATCCCTCACGAAGAAGGGAATCAACGAGAGATGGCGGAAGTGATGCATATCCCAGTTGAAAAGGTTAAAGAAAAAGTGGCAAGCCTCCACGAATTTAATCCGATGCTAGGCCATCGGGGTTGCCGCTTAGGAATCACGTACCCTGAAATTTATGATATGCAAACGCGCGCGATCATTGAGGCGGCTTGCAACATGAAACAGAAGGGTATCCACGTGATTCCCGAGATCATGATTCCGCTCATTGGTACAAGAAAAGAGTTTTCTATTCTCAAGAAGAATATGGAGCAGGTGATTCGGGAAGTGTTTGAGGAGAAAAAAACCTTGGTCCCATACACGATTGGGACAATGATTGAAATTCCTCGTGCGGCACTTTTGGCAGATGACATCGCAGAGGAAGCTCAATTTTTCTCTTTCGGAACGAACGACCTGACCCAAATGACTTTTGGATATTCACGGGATGACGCCGGAGTATTCCTGAAAGATTATTTAGAGCAGGGGATTCTCGAGAAAGATCCCTTCCAAAGTTTGGATACCGTGGGCGTTGGCGGCCTCATTAAGTGGGCGATTGAGCGCGGACGTAAAGTTCGAAAGGACCTTAAAGTTGGGATTTGCGGTGAACATGGCGGCGATCCTGCCTCCGTTGAATTTTGCCATGACGTGGGAATGAATTACGTGAGCTGTTCACCCTATCGAGTTCCTGTGGCGCGGCTGGCCGCGGCGCAGGCGGTTCTTAAAAAAAGAAATAGTTGATTCCGTTGAATGGCAAAGTCACGAAAGAAAGCCAAGCGCGTAAAACGCCGTAAGAAAAAAACTGCTCCGCCTAAGAAAGAAGCGAAGCGGGTCGGCAAGCGCGCAGCTCGCCCGCTTCACGAAAAAAAAGAAATACCTCCTCCCGAAAAATCTAAAAAATCTCCTAAAGCAAAAGCGCAAGGAGCTGAAGAAGGGGAGTTTGAGGGGGATGAAATCACACTCGACAAAACTCCGATGCGGATTTATCTCAATCAAATTGAGAACATCCAGCTTCTAACCCCCGAGGAAGAAATTTCGCTTTCCAAAGCGATTTGCTTAAATCATTCCGATGCGAAGCAAGCACGGGAGCGGATGATCCGCTCGAATTTGCGTTTGGTCATCAGCATCGCAAGGCGCTATAGCAATTTAGGGCTTCCTTTTTCAGATCTCGTGGAAGAGGGGAATATTGGTTTAATGCGGGCCGTGGACAAGTTTAATTATAAAAAGGGTTACCGATTTTCCACGTATGCTTCCTGGTGGATTAAACAAGCGATTATGCGCGCCCTTTCCAATCAAGGAAAAACGATTCGTGTTCCTGTTTATATGTTCGATACGATTTCCAAGTGGCGAAAAGTAAGAGATAGTCTCGTTCAACAACTCTCTCGAATTCCGACGCCCAAAGAAATTGCCGATGCCATGGGAGTTCCCGTTGAAAAAGTAAAGGAAATCGAACGGATCGTTTCACAACCCGGTTCGTTAAATGCCCCTGTGAGTTTGGATAGTTCCGCCGAGATGATGGATCTGATCAAGGACGAAAGTTCTGCCTCGCCCGTACAGAATGCGGAAGATCTCTTTGAGGGAGAGCGGGTGGATCAATTGCTCAATTATGTGGATGAACGTGAGCGCCAAGTACTTGTTCTCCGGTTTGGTTTGAAAGGCGGTGAGCCTCGGACGCTGGAGGACACAGCAAAGCAGTTTGGAGTGACTCGAGAACGCATTCGCCAAATTGAACTAGCGGCCATTAAGAAGATCCGAAACATTTTGAAACTTAAGGAGGAAAAGCTTGAAGACTATGTCGGCTGATCGAGAAACAAATCTTAATCATTTAAAATTGCTTGTTCGTGACGTTCCCGATTTTCCGAAAAAGGGAATTATTTTTAAAGATATTACGCCCCTTCTAAAAGATGGTCCTGCTCTTCGGTTTGCTTGTGAAGAACTCGCAGAAATTTTTAAGCCCGTTAAAATTGATCAAATTGTGGGCATTGAGTCGCGCGGATTTATTTTTAGTCCGATTGTAGCTTATTTGCTTGGTGCAGGTTTTATTCCGGTACGTAAGAAAGGCAAACTGCCAGCTGCTAAAGAGGCGGTTTCTTACAATTTAGAATATGGTGAAGATTCCCTTGAAATTCATCAGGACGCCATTAACCGTGGAACAAAGGTCGTGATTGTAGATGATTTGCTGGCCACGGGCGGCACGGCTCAAGCAGTCATTCATTTGGTGGAAAGGTTGGGAGGAACCGTCGTGGGCCTTGCCTTTTTGGTAGAACTCGTGTTCCTCAAAGGACGAGAGCGTCTCAAAGATTACAAAGTTCACTCGCTCATCCAGTACGGCTAACGAAGCAAAGCTGCCCTTGAGGCATTGCCCGAAAGGGTTACCTTAATAGTTTGTTGCGCCTGCACCGACTTCGATCAAGTAGAAGAAATGAGACGTCGGTACTGGCGCAAACCTCGATCAATGAAAAGAATAATTAAGGATGTTTGCGCCTGTAGCTCAATTGGA
>JACOVU010000057.1 GCA_016177155.1 Candidatus Omnitrophota bacterium
CTTCTACCCCATTGATTAAAATGGAGGTATTTTGAGGCTTCGTTCCTGAAAGGGTTATACTTGATTGATTCGTATATTGGGGGAGGGCGTTTGCTGTAAGAGGCACTACTGGGGTCACGACATTCACCGTAAAATTATCCACACGGATCTCATTTTCCATCGAGTAAACGCCCACTCTCCCTGAAGTTAAGCTTGAATCATTGGCCTCAGCTTTAAGCACATTATTGACAAACATTTTGATATTGCTTCCCACGACCGTGAGTCTCAGGAGATTAAATCCCACTGAAATCCCAAAACCTGATACAGAGGCAAGCCTGGTCGTGGCTCCGCCTACGACCCTATAGAGATCAAAATAAGCGGTGTAACCCGAGTAAAGGGTGTATTCAGCGTAGTAGTAATTATTAAGATCGCTGAAGCGGGCCACGAGACCCTTCCGGTCACGGCTTACGTTAGCGAAATTGATGGAAGCTGAGATGTCGTAATCATTACTGCTTAAGGGAACATTAAGCGTGGCGTTTCCTCTCGGGTCAGGACTTCCGGGGGCATGATAAAGCTCATTATTCAAAATCGACCAAGCGCCACGGTCTAAGGTCCAATTGCTTCCGATGGATGTCCGGTTGAAATCATCTGAGAAGCTACTCAGTTGGGCGGTTTGAAGTTCAATGGTATCTGATAGGATAAGTGAAATATTTTGAGCTTTATCCTTCAGCTGATACTGAACTGTTTTCGTTCCGCTTCCAGAAGCGAGTGTCAGAGATTTCGTTTGAGCAAATGGCTCCCAAGCGCTCCAGGTTGTGCCGCTATCCACCGAAAATCTCATTTGGTCAATTCCGGATGTTGAATCAACGGCTGTCAATGTCAGTGTGACAATAGGATTAGTGGTGGATGGATCTCCATTGTTAATCAAGATCGAACCTGTGGGAAGGGCGGTATCCAACGTAATCGTATCCGTAAAGACATTAGGATTGCCCGCCTTGTCCCAAAGTTTATATTGAACGGTTTTGGTTCCGTCCCCGGAGGGAAGGGTTAAAGATTTTGCGGGTGAAAATGCTTCCAAAGGCGTCCAGTTCGCTCCCCCGTCGGTTGAAAACTGCATTTGATCCACACCTGAGGTGGCATCGGTACCGGTGAGATTTAAGGTAACATTAGAAGAATTGGCGTAAGCAGCATCGTTATTGATCTTGATTGTACCGGTGGGGGAAGTCGTATCGAGGGTAATCGATTTGGAATAAATCACACTCGCATTCCCTGCTTTATCGAAGTACTTCACATAAACGGTCTTTGAACCATCGCCTGTGGGAAGGGTATAAGATTTGGTAGCACTGTAAGCTTCTGGGGTGGAATAGCTCACGTTATCAGTTGAGAAACTCATCTTATCGATTCCAGATCCTGTGCCGTCTTGAGCTGAAAGATTAAGAGTGACGGAATTAGTGTTCGTATAAGTAGCCCCTGAGTTGACATTGATAGAACCTGTGGGAATTGTGGTATCAAGCATGACGGTAACAGAGACAGGGTTTGACCAGAGGCCTGAGAGGTCTTTAAACTTCACCCAAACGGTTTTATTTCCATCTCCAGTTGAAAAGGTCCAGGATTTAGTGGTGTTATAAGCCTGAGGGGTCGTATAGGTCACATTGTCAGATGAGAAGCTCATTTGACTTAAACCAGAGGTCGCATCATTTGCTGAAAGATTTAAGGTAGCCGCCGTCTGGGTAACGTATTGAGCTCCCCCATTTACTTGAATCGTGCCTGAAGGAGGAGTCGTATCCAGAATAATGCCGTCTGAAAACATGTTGGAGACAAGCCCTGCTTTATCCTTAAGTTGGACCACGACAGTCTTCGTTCCATCTCCTGTGGGAAGGGTAATGGATTTGGTGGTATTGAAAGCTTCCCATGAAGTCCATGTGACTCCGGCATCGGTCGTAAAGCGCATTTGATCGAGTCCTGAATTCAGATCCGAACCCGTCAGCGTCAAAGTGACAGAAGCAGAATTGGTGTAGACTTGATCACTATTGATTTTCACAGTCCCTGTAGGAGCCTGGGTATCCAATGTAATTGACTTTGAATACACCTGACTTACATTCCCTGCTTTATCGTAATACTTCACATAGATTGTCTTTGAGCCGTCTCCCGTGGGAAGGGTGTAAGATTTGGTAGC
>JACOVU010000059.1 GCA_016177155.1 Candidatus Omnitrophota bacterium
GCCGGATCATCGGGTGAGATCGATGAGAAGCGGCCCCAGCTCAGTTTAATCGTCTTGGTTCCCTGGCCCTCGAAGACTAAAACAATTTGAGTAACTTTAGTACGGTCGATACCTAAAATGTGAGCCCGATCAATAATGTATTTTTGGCCAAACGTTGTTATATTGAGCAAGTCAACTTTCCATGTTTTTCCATTCGCGTCTTTAATTTCAAAACTTAGGGGGGTTGATTCAGGACTATCTATTTGAAATACAATATCGTCAGGAAAAACTGCATCCAAATTAATTGATTCTTTGACCGCCGGTGTCACAGGGTTATCATAATTAAAAACAACCCCCCCAAAACTCTCTGGTTTTGTTCCATTATAAGTAGCCGTCATGAATGTTTTTGAAAGTACTTGGGTTGTCACAGTTGCTGTTGGATTATCAAAATCATCTGTGCTATTGAATGTTGAAGGAGTAACTGTGGGAAGGAATGTAATTTGTGCGTTGGGGTTGCCGGCACTAATAAATGGAAGTCCGTTCAACTTGACTTTTAAAATTCCGCTTTGATCTGCTACGTTTTTAATTCCAAACTTACCCGCTTGAGCGAATACAAAATTGATCGCAACAACCGAATTCATCTTGAAATCAGCCGGAACGTCTGGATGGTTGAACGGAAGGACGAACGTTTGGAAAATCGTCGCGAGATCTTTGATTAAAAACTGAACTCTCCCATTCGAGGAATCCACCAATTCAATGATTAATGGAACTTCACTTGGCAGACCTACCAATTGATCAATTGCAAGTTCAACCGGAAACGCGCCATTATACTGCGTAAAATCCTGGCCTTCTGTCCATTGCAAATTCAAAGCCGCCCAAGAATTGGAACGAGCCACATCATAATTCCAATGAACTTCTTCGAAAGAAACAGGAGTAATTGAATTATTTTGCTCGTCCGGGAAAGCCTCAAAGGTTCTGACATCGCTCGGGGGCTCCGGCAATGTTGCGCCAGCCGTATTGGCATAAAGAATGGAATCACCCAATAACACCCCATCTGTCGTGCTCTGCATTTCCGCACGATAACGATCCATGTCTGCAAGGTACTCATTTAAAGCCGAACGAACCTCGGGAAGATCGACTTCGGTTTGATTCTTAGTTCTAATGTTATTAACGAGTTCAATAAAATCGCTGTATGAAATCTGATCAATGACTACCCCGTTCTCATGCACCCAAACTACCTCGCGGCCATTTTCATCGACTGAAATGACATACTCACGACCTGAACCTTCATGGAGGTCAATATCACTGGGCCCGCCTTCTGCATGAAAATGAGCGGAGAGACTTACAATTTCGCTTTCGACTAAACTTCGGACGGGATCAAGACTGCGAATAAAATGCTCATCCCCTGTTGAAAAAATAACAACTTGATCACCAACCACCAAAAGGCCAACTTCATTTTTATATTCCCTGATGATTTGAAGATCTTGTATGGTCAACTTCTCCGCGACATAAGCAACCGGCGTACCTTCCTGAAGTTCATCGAGCCCGCTCGCTGCTGTTTCGTAAACTTCAGTAACGTAATCTGAATCTACAACTTCTACGCTTTCCGAATCGGCTGGTGAAAGCGGTGAATCACTTACTAAGAAATTAATATCGTTTGAAAGCGGTTCGCTCGGTTGAGGCTCGGAGGAAATTGAAGAATCGCTTGAAACAGGCTTTGTCGGAATATTCTTTTCAAATTCGACAACTGGATCTGGATCTTGTGCAAAAGCGGATTGGGAAGAAATAAAAAAAGGCGTGAGCTGAACTGTTTGGAAGTTTGCCGTGGTTAACGCGACGGCAAGCGCGATAACCTTAAACCACTTTTTCGATCGGCCTTTGTTCACTCGGGTTCACCACCTTTAGGCTTTCTCTTAGACTTTAATAAGTCTAACTCTTAAACTGCAAATATTTTAGACTTTTTTAAATCCCTTAATAAGTATACCCCACACCTTTTCAGAAGTCAAATTAGAAAAGAGGAAAAAATAAGCTGTTCTCAGAGGATTTCTTAGAGATATTTAGACAAGTACTGGCCGGTATAAGAACGTGAATTTTTAACTATTTCTTCAGGTGCACCACAAGCTATAACCTCACCGCCCTGTTCGCCCCCTTCTGGTCCAAGGTCGACAACGAAATCCGCCATCTTCACAAGATCTAAATTGTGCTCAACCACAAGAACCGTATTTCCACTATCTCGCAGGCGGAACAGTGCTTTCAGCAAATTCGCAATGTCTGCAAAATGAAGTCCGGTCGTCGGCTCATCTAAAATATAAAGCGTCCGTCCGGTCGCCTTCTTCCCGAGTTCACTCGCCAATTTAACCCGTTGGGCTTCTCCACCCGAAAGTGTGGTGGAAGGCTGGCCCAATTTCAAATACCCTAAGCCAATTTCACCAAGGATCTCGAGCCGCTCAAATATTTGTGGAATCTCAGAAAAAAAATTGAGCGCTTCTTGAACCGATAACTCCAATACTTCGGCGATATTTTTATTTCGATACTTTACCAAAAGCGTTTGTTCATTGTACCGAAGGCCTCTGCAAGTTTCACAAAGAACATAGACATCCGGCAAAAAACTCATCTCCAGTTTTTGACATCCTTCGCCGCGGCATAATTCACACCGACCACCTTTTAAATTAAAACTGAAACGTGCGGGTCCAAAATTTCTGAGCTTGGCCTCTGAGGTTTGGGCATAGAGCCGGCGGATCGAAGTGAACAAATCGGTATAAGTTGCCGGATTGGAACGCGGAGTCCGTCCAATTGGGCTCTGATCAATTTCGATTACTTTATCAATTTTGTCTGCGCCAACCAAGGAACGAAATTTGCCGACTGAATCATTGGTTTCCCAGATATGGTTATGTAACGCACGAAACAAAATGTCATGGACCAAGGTGCTCTTCCCTGATCCCGAAACCCCAGTGACACAGATAAAACAGCCGAGCGGGATCTCAACATCAATGTGTTTTAAATTATGTTCCTCACACCCTTTGAGGACAAGCTTTTCTGATTTTTGATAGTTATTTCTCTTGTGTGGAAGCTCGATAGAAAGCGCACCTGAAAGATACTTAGCAGTAAGAGACCTTCCCGATCCATTGAGCTTAGCAGCATTGCCAAAACCTACGACTTCACCGCCTTCAATTCCCGCACCAGGACCAAGATCGATAACGAAATCCGCACGCCGCATCGTTTCTTCATCATGTTCGACGACAATGACCGTATTCTTCATGTCTCGAAGTTGAATGAGTGTGTTCAAAAGCTTTTCGTTATCTTTCGGATGGAGACCAATGCTTGGCTCATCGAGAACATACAAAACTCCCGTAAGCCCTATTCCGATCTGAGCGGCAAGTCTGATTCTTTGAAGTTCTCCTCCTGCAAGCGTTGTCACCGGACGGTCCAGTGTCAAATAACCAAGACCCACGTTGCGTAGGAAATGCAGGTGCTCTCCAATTTCCTTCAGAATTGGCTCTGCAATCTTTTTGTGTCCACCCTCAAACCGAAGATTTTGAAAAAATTGGTAAGCGCCTTCAACTGAAAGCTCGGAAACTTGAACAATGTTATGATCACTAATCTGAATCCCCAATGATTCCTGCTTAAGCCGCAACCCCTTACATTCCGAACATACATCCTCACGAACAAACTTGCGTACTTTTCGCTTAATTTCGTCAGAAGAAGTAGAATAAAATAAATCTTCCAACTCTTCAATGAGTCCCGTAATCTCATCCGTTCCCCAAAAAAGCGCTTCTTTGACTTCTTGAGGAAGATCCCGATAAGGGATAGAAAGATCGAACTCAAAATGTTCCTTCAACTCGTAAACCAAGTCCTCGATGACGTATTGATTAAATGAAAAATAGATTTCCTCGTTGATTGCGCCTTTGAGAAGCGGCTTTTCGGGATAGCGGATGACTTGATGGGCCATCACTTGGGAAAGTCTCCCAATACCGCGGCATTTGGAGCAAGCGCCGTAGGGACTATTAAACGAAAACATATTCGGAGTAAGATCTTTGAAATTAATCCCGCACTTTGCGCACGTCATTTTCTGAGAGAAAAAAAGTTCTTGCTTTCGGTCGCTCCGATCGGGATGAATGATCTCGATAAGACAGACACCTTCCGCAAGTTCAAACGTGGTTTCAAGAGAACGCCTGATCCGATCCTTGTGTTTGAGAGAAAGTTCAACCGTATCAACCAAAACCTCAATATCATGACGCTTGGTTTTGGAAATTCTTATGGATTTGTGAAGGTCATAAATTTTTCGGTCGATTCGAATGTGAGAAAAACCCTTCTTTGAAGTTTCCTGAAAAAGCTTCTTGTATTCCCCCTTCCTGCCTCGAACCAACGGGGCGAAAATACCGACTTGACTCCCCAAAGGAAGCCCCTCGATTTGTCCTAAAATTTCTTTCAGGGTTTGTTTTTGAGCCTTCCGACCACACTCGGGACAAAACACCTCCCCTAATTTGGCGTAAAGAAGCCTCAAGAAATCATAGATTTCCGTAACGGTCGCAACCGTGGAGCGCGGATTGTGAGGAACGGCTCTTTGCTGAATTGCAATGCTGGGCGAAAGACCCGAAATGTAATCGACATCTGGCTTTTTGAGGCGCTCCAAAAACTGCCGCGCATACGAAGAGAGACTCTCTAAGTAACGGCGCTGACCTTCTGCATAGAGCGTGTCAAAAGCAAGCGAACTCTTCCCAGATCCCGAAAGCCCGGTGATCACTACCAACTGATTCCGCGGAATCTCAAGGCTGATATTTTTTAAATTGTGTTCTCGAGCACCTCGAACAACAATTTTAGTTTCCATATCTCAGACCGCTCGGCGAGCGACGGTTCTTTGCAAAGAACCATCCCTAACTCACACGTTAAGTGCCAACTTTGAAATTGCTAAAAATTTTTCCGAGCGTAGCAATGGCAGAAGCAATGGCTAACGCACTGGTTTTCGGGTTTTCGCGAGACGGTAAATTAATGACTTGAGTCGAAATCCTCCCCAAACTCCACTCGACTTCAATTTCATGCTGATTGTGACGGTAAGAAGGGGAGGTAAAAATTTGAACTTTGGTCTTTTGAGGGCCGACGCCCGCTAAGCTAAGGGTGGCGGCCACATTCACATTTTCCGGAAAGTTTTGAATGGCTTTCCAAGCATTCCCTTTAAAAATGCACGTTGGCTTTTTAATTTTTTCGAATCGAGATCGATATCGATTAAAATAGGGAGAACCTTGCAGGCTCTTGAGCGGTTTTCGAGTGGTGATGCAAACAGACTTGATGGTCCCTTTTCTAGCAGCCAATACCGCATCAATCCCTGCGATCGCTCCAGACGGAACATAAATTCTTCCTCTGCTCTTCGCAAGAAGTTGTCTCAAACCTTTAATCTTGAGAAGTCCACCCACGCTCAAGATGAGCGCTTCTTTGCCCAATTTTAATACGTTCGGAATCATTTCTTGGCTCGCTTGAACTGAAGCAGTCTCAATAATGAAATCACTTTGCCGGATAAGTTCTGAAGTGGAAACCGTTTTGGGATGAGACAAACGAAGCTTGCGCTTCAATTTCTCAATGTGAGCAGGGTGTCGATCGGAAACGTAACTGAGGCGAGCCGTGCGGGAGAACTTCTGTTCAATGGTTTGAGCGAGATGAGAGCCTATCGTTCCGCAACCAACAATTCCAATCCGAACCATAAGGTAAACGTTTCATCCTCTTCGAACAGGACGGTTTTGATTATCAACGAAAACAATCTTGGGTTTATGCTTCTTCGCTTCCCTATCCGTCAATGCACAAAAACTCATAATGAGAACTTTGTCTCCCGTCTTGTTGTGTAACGCCGCGCCGCCATTTGCGCACACCACCCCAGATCCCCACTTTCCGGCAATGGCATAACTTTCTACACGAGACCCGTTGTTCAAATTTGCGATGAGCACTTTCTCGTGATCTAGAATGTTAGCTTCCTCCATCAACTTTTCATCGATGGTAATGCTGCCGTGATAGTCTACATTGGCATCGGTTATGGTAGCGCGATGGATTTTGGATTTAAGCATCTGCCGGATCATAAGTTCCCCTTATTTCTCATTGTTTTAAAAACACCTTCTTCTTAAATCTTGTATTTTATAC